>NZ_SOPU01000033.1:40957-62759 GCF_004402115.1 Pseudomonas sp. F01002
ACTCATGCATCAGCAGGCCACTGTCGGACGCGAAAAGGTATATGACAAGGACTTTCCCGGGCTCATTGGAAAGACCGATGTTATTGCTCAACCGATACCTGCTGAAGGCTTCACGCTTGAGGGCAATACCATCCAGGCCATAGACGTCGGTCATACAGATACTGACGACACCACGGTGCTGTATGTACCGTCCATGGGACTGGTGGTGGCCGGCGACGTTGCCTACAACGGTGTACACCAATATCTCCTCGAAGGCGGCAACGGGGGGCTCCAAGCTTGGGTCAAGGCGATCGACCAAGTAGAAGCTTTGAAACCGCGCATCGTTATTGCTGGGCACAAACAGAAAAATCGTGCCGATGATCCAGTCATTCTGGAGCAGACCCGCCAATACCTGTTGGATGCCATAGAACTACTCGCCGAGAAGCCGACCCCACGCGAGTTCTTCGACAAGATGATCGAACTCCACCCCGACCGCATCAATCAAGGACCGCTCTGGTACAGCGCTATCGGACTGCTCGGAACGCCGACTGCATCTTCGGGCGACGCCCCCCAGCCCAAGAATTAAACCTTTATCCGTCTAGCTGAGGATCGCCCCCATGCCTACTTTATTGACCCGTATAGTACTTCTCGCAAGCCTGGCTACAGTCCCATATTTCGCGTCTGCGGCTGAAGAAAAAGTCACCTTCTCCGTTGAGGGAATGAACGTCGTCGGCACTCTGAACCTGCCCGACGGCGTTAAGAAGCCCCCAGTAATTCTGTTGCTTCACAGTTTCGGGGGCAGTAGGGATGAGCTCATCATTCCGGCCGTCAATGAAGGTATCTTTGCCCGGGCCGCACGTCTTTGGGCCGAACAAGGCATTGCCAGCCTCCGTATCGATTACCGTTTTGATGGCGACAGCGATGGTGCCAAGACCGACGGCACACTCGATACGGATGTTGAGGATGGGCTGGCTGCGCTCGACTTTCTGGCCAAGTCCGGGCGCGTCGATGCCAGCCGCATGGCGCTTGTTGGATGGAGCATGGGCGGAGCAGTGGGTGCTGCTGTAGCAGGACGGACCCCGCATAAACTCGACGCGGTCGCACTCTGGAACCCCGCAACCAATATGGGAGCCGCGTTCCCGCTGCTGTGGGGCGCCGAGAAGATCAAGGAAGCGTTGCACAGCGGTGACACCCCCGTCGCACTGGCATTACCTGCTGGTGGCGAGGTCAAGCTTAAATCCGCGTTCTTCGTCAGCTTGATGACCCTCGATGCCGCCGCCGAGATCACCCGTTACAAGGGTCCACTGCTCGTCGCGGTCGGCACTAACGACGACATCGTTTCTCCGCAGCCAACCCTCGGGAAAAGCTTTATCAGCTATCACCCTGGAAGACATGAGTTGCTTGTCCGGCCCATGGATCACTTCTTCAACATGAAAAAAGACGAGAAGCAGATCGACGAGCTGATCTCGACGACAGCTACCTTCGTCAAGAAACACATTCACTGATCCCGGTATCCCCGACTCTTTCAAGTTGCTTGAAACGAGTCCGTTGCCGTTGACTAATGACTGGCAAGGGGCTTAGTCGCTAAAGCCGCATGACGTGACCGTGTTAGGCGAATGTGTGAGCGTCAACACGAAGACCACGCAACGGCACCTGGACTCAGACGTTGACCAGAAAAGAACCGTTCCATGTCTCAGTCGAATCAACAAAAACGGCCGTTTTCTGCCCTTCATGACTGACTGCTTTAGGGTCGGTTGCAGCCCTACATGACAGATAGCAATCGGCCAAAAGCGGACGGTTCCCGAAAAACCTCATTGAAAGCATTTTGCTACTATCGGGCGCTCTTGCCCATTAGCGCGACGTAAACCTTAGGTTCTTCCATGTTCGACAGAAGCGACTTTGATCAACTCTCCAGTGAGCAACTGACTTTCTGGACAGCGCACAATGATTGTCCCGGTCTCTATTACGTCACCTATCCAGCAATCGCCTTTCGATGCTCTGCCTCTCAGGAGATCATCAGGATAACCCGCGCCCCCAAACGGCAAGGCGAAAACGGATTAAACTTCTGGCTTCACGCGGAATGGATGGATTGGCGGCCTGGATGCGAAAGTTATTTCCCAGGCTACGTTTCTGACGCTCAGTTTGAGGAAATCTCGGAAGCTGTTTTCAATCAGATGGTTGCGCATCAGGCGTTTGAATTGATCGCTCCGCTCAAACAACCGCTGCATGAGTCGACCGGTTTCGTCGGAGCGTTATTGATGTACTCGATGAAGACGGAGTTCATCGTTTCGCTGTTCGCGGAGTATGAAGACGAGTACATCCATTTCTATTGGGACACGACTTCATGAGCGGCAGCTAAGGGTCGACTACGGCCTTTCAAGTCAGGCAGCAACCGGCCAATAACGGACATTCGGATTAAACCCGCTTCCCGCCAAAAGCGGAACGTTCTGTTGGATCTCGTAAATTCAGACCTTAACGTTGGTCGTTCCAGTCACTGCCCAATAGGCTTCTGACTCCCAGCGAACGGCGATGGTGTGCCAATGCTTGACGGTCTTAAGTACGTTCGCTGCCTCAAGATCATTAGCGTCTAGCGGTCGCCATCCGAGTCCTCGTTGAAATCCCCCCGCAAGCCGAATATTTATTGGGTATTTGTTTAAGAGACTCATCTGAGCGTCAGCGAGGGAAATCGAATTTGCGCCTCCCTCTGACGTTGGATTGGCTAACTGGACGGCGTCGTCTTCCCAGCCACAAAGGGGGCAGATATCGTACGAGCCGTACTCACCTTCCAAGGTGACGAAACCGCAGCAAGGGCATGGTAGATCACGCATACGACATCACCTGATTTAATGGTCTACCGGTGTCGGTCAAGTGCCGCTTTACTCGGGTCGGAGATTGTAAGAGCTACTTACCGCCGGTCAAGGTCCGCTTTGGGTCGATTGCGGTCCTTCGGGACAGGCAGCTATCGGCCAAAAGCAGGCATCCGCATATGCGGTTCGGCTAGGTGCTTCTAAATCGCGGCTCTGTAGATCACGGTTTTACAGACTTTGATAGCGCCGTTCGAAATCACTGGCCAGCTGTTCAAGCGTGACGCTCCCCAAGCGATCTATAAGCAATGCCTGCGCCGCATCAAACGCTTCGGTTAGCGCAGCATTCACCGCTTGTTCGACCAGGCATTCTGGATGATCAGTCGACAACCCAATGGCGAAAAGCGAGGACGAGCCCAAGGCCTGATGGATGTTCAACAGAGTCATCTCCGCTAGCGGTTTCGCCAGCGTCCACCCTCCACGGTGACCCTTTTCTGAGCGCACGTAACCCTCTTCCTTGAGCAGCGCCATGGTCCGCCGGACCACTACGGGGTTGGTACCGAGCATCTGCGCGATGGTATCGGACGTGGCAGGTTTTTCATGGCGAGCCATGTGGATCAGCACGTGCAGCATGCGGGACAAGCGAGTGTCATTTCTCATGAATGGCGGATTCCTGAATTACTGGCACTGAGTATCGCTCGATACAGCATAAGTTACGAGACTGTTGACACCTCAACATCATGTAACTTAAGTTGTATCTAGAGTTCTTCGAGCAGGTCGAAGAACCAGGGAGACTGATCCATGGTTTATGACGTGATCATCGTTGGCGGCAGCTATTCCGGCATTTCCGCAGGTTTGCAACTGGCACGGGCGCGCCGGAAGGTGTTGGTAATCGATGCAGGTCAACGCCGTAACCGGTTTGCTCACAGCTCACATGGATTTCTTGGGCAGGACGGTCGTAATCCCGGCACGATTGTCAGCGAGGCACGTGTTCAGTTGCTGGCATATCCCACAGTAGAATGGCTTTCGCAACCCGCCATCCAGGCAAGGGCGGACGTTGGTGGATATGTGATAACAGCCGCGAACGGGGAGCAATTCGCAGCGTGGCATTTGATCCTGGCCACAGGGGTGGTGGATGAGTTGCCTGAGGTTCCCGGGCTGTCGGAGCGCTGGGGGCAGCGAGTGTTTCATTGTCCGTATTGCCACGGATATGAGTTGGACGGCGAGCCGATTGGAGTATTGGCGGCGTCACCAATGGCCATCCACCAAGCGCTGATGTTGCCCGACTGGGGCCCCACAACCCTATTCCTCAACGAGATACTCGAGCCTGATGCCGACCAGGTGGCGAAGCTGGCCAGGCGTGGGGTGGCGGTGGAGCGCGAACCCGTGCTGTCGGTTGTAGGAGAACAAGCCGATGTGACCATCGCCAGCGGTCGTGTGATCAAACTTGCAGGGTTGTTCACTCAGCCTCGAACACGCATGGGCAGCCCACTGGCAGCGCAACTGGGGTGCGAGTTTGAAGCCGGACCGACGGGTGAGTTCATCAAGGTCGATGCGATGCGCCAAACAAGTGTACGCGGCGTATTTGCCTGCGGGGATGCGGCAATAGCCGCCGGTAATGTGGCAATCGCAGTCGGTGATGGCGCACGCACGGGCGGCGCGGCACACCAATCACTGATCTTTCGCTGAATACGAGTAGTAAGCGGACTCAGCGATGAGATCGTGACCGCTTTTGGTCGATAGCGGTGCCGTGCCGTACCCAGCGGCATCAATCGGCCCAGAGTGTGTAAAAACGCTTCGCCAAAATTGAGGTGTGCGCGTCTACGTTAAATCTGAAATTTATCGGCACCTCAGCAGATGTGGATTTTGCGTAGAAGCGCGATTTCCAGTCCGGTTTTGAGTACCTGTCGCGCTGAAAAACGTTTTTACACAGCCTCGGCCAAAAGCGGTCGCTCGCTACTGATTCCGACGCGTTAACGCTCAAAGCCATGGCCGATCAATCCCACCAACACCTCCACTGCCTCACTCAACTCCCCCGGGGCCAACATCAGCCGTAATTCATTCACGGGTAGCTCAGGAAACCCGTCAGCCACAGTCAGCACGCGCATGCCTTGACGCACGTGGGCACGGTCGACGATGCCAATGGCCAATCCGGCCTCAATGGCGGTTTCCAATGCGGTGACCCCGGCGCTCATGATGACCGCCCGCCAGCGACGACCTTGCTGGGTCAGCGCGTCAACAGCCACGCTTCGATACGGGCAACCCTTGCCGTGCAATGCAAGGGGGACCGGTTTGGTGAGGTCCTGTATGTAGTCGTGGGCGGTAACCCAGACGGGTTGGGTGATGCCGAAGGTCTTTATGCAGCGCATCTGCGGCGCAGCAACATCAACCGGCGCCCCTAACAGTGCCATATCCAGCTGCCCACGCTGAAGGCGGGTGTTCAAGCGGCCACTGGCACCGGTTTCTACCTCCAGTTCTATGTAAGGAAAATCCGCCGTCACGTGCGGCAGCGTACAACCCAGTACCGCGCCGGCGTACTCCTCGGAAATGCCCAGCCTGACTCGACCACTGGCCACCGGCGCGGTAAAGCTAGCAAGCAGCCGGTCGTGGAGCTACTCAGGGCTTACCGGGGTTCAAAGTCGAGTAACCCGTGAAGAACCAAAAAAAGCCCCGCACTTCAACCGAAGGCGGGGCTTTTGATCTGGCTGGCGTCACTTCACATCGGTTACATCGCGGTATGGAAAATCTGCTCGATCTCGTCCTGATTGGCAGGACGCGGATTAGTAAAGCCGCAGGCATCCTTCATGGCATTGGTTGCCAGGATCGGGATATCGTCGGCCTTGGCGCCCAGTTCGGCGAGGCCGCTCGGGATACCGACATCCGAAGACAGTTTACGTATGGCGGTGATGGCCGCGGCGGCGCCTTTTTCCGCATCCAGATGCTGGGTGTCGACACCCATTGCGTTGGCGAGGTCTTTAAACCGGGCCGGGCATACGCTGGCGTTGAAGCTGGCGACATGGGGCAGCAGGATCGCATTACAGACGCCGTGGGGCAGGTCGTAGAACCCACCCAGTTGGTGCGCCATGGCGTGGACATAGCCCAGCGAAGCATTGTTGAAGGCCATGCCGGCAAGAAATTGCGCGTAGGCCATATTTTCCCGGGCGGTCATGTCGTCACCCTGGGCAACGGCAGTGCGCAGGTTGGCCGAGATCAATTCCACGGCCTTGAGTGCACAGGCATCGGTGATCGGCGTTGCCGCAGTCGACACGTAGGCTTCGATAGCGTGGGTCAGCGCGTCCATGCCGGTGGCGGCGGTCAGGCCTTTGGGCATGCCTGCCATCAGCGAAGGATCGTTGACCGACAACAGTGGGGTGACGTTACGGTCGACGATGGCCATTTTCACGTGCCGGACTTCGTCGGTAATGATGCAGAAACGGGTCATTTCACTCGCCGTTCCGGCGGTGGTATTGATCGCGATCAACGGCATCTGTGGCTTGGCGGATTGATCCACGCCTTCGTAATCACTGATGTGCCCGCCGTTGGCGGCGCACAGGGCAATGCCCTTGGCGCAGTCATGGGGTGAACCGCCGCCCAAGGAAATAATGAAATCACAGTCGCTACGGCCAAGCAGTTCGAGGCCTTTCTCGACATTGCTGACCGTCGGATTCGGTTTGGCGCCATCAAACAGAGTGGAGTTGATGTCCTGCTGGGCCAGAAGGCTGGCTACCTTGGCGGCCACGCCGGCTTTGGCCAAGCCTGCATCAGTGACGATCAAGGCTTTACGGAAACCATATTTGCGGATTGCGAGCATCGCTTCGTCGAGACTGCCAATGCCCATCATGTTCACGGATGGAATGAAGAAGGTGCTGCTCATGATAAATCCTCTTTTATTCTGGAAACCCGGAAATCAGGTGAGGTCTTCTACTCATATCGCAGGCTGTGAGGCGGGTCTGAGTGTCATCATTGACGAAGTTCAGCGGGAGACGTGCTGCATCAAGTGTTCAGGCGAACAGTGTTTTAAGATGCAGAGGTGGATGGGCCATCGCAGCCGGTATCTTTTGATCATGGGATTGAGCCTAAACCTATGACGCCAGACTGGAATGGTCCTTTAGCTTTCATTGCCACCTCCTTTAGTACTGGGAGGTCATGCGCCCCGACAAGTCCGGCGCGAGACGAAGGACACTCAGAAACTCAACCGTGCACCAGGTAGGCTCCTGACGGAACCCGATATCGCAGCTTCTTGCAGCTGCCGGGTGCGGGCTGATGCCCGGGCGGGCGATCAGGAAACCAGATTCGGCATTTACCCGGAGGCGGCCAATGACCGCGGGGAATCTCAACCTCATCGTACGCGGGCTCTGGCTCGACGGAAGCCACTGGCAACTCTCCTTCGGGCCGTGGCCCGCCAGCCGTCGGCGAATCCGATACCCTCTCTGCCATTGCGCTAGCGAAGTTGCCAGCGTTGGATTGTTCAGCAGCGGCCATTTCTGCTTCGCGGCGCCTTTTGGCCTCCTCTTCGAGCCCCTTCTGTTCTGCGACCGGGTCCTCTTTGGCGTTGGGTGAGGTACTCGAAGCCTTGGCCTGCTGCGCCGCCTGGATCAATTGGAAGTTGCGGTTGCGCAACTCGACGTTGCGACCCACCCGCATGTTCGAGCGCGCCGCCAACGTTTCAGCCTGCTGGTACTGCCCCTGCTGAAGACGCAACACACCGAGGTAATGCAGCGTCGCGGGATTGTTCGGCTGGATATGCAGGGCACGCTCCAGCGTGGCAGCGGCTTGGTCCAACTGGCCATTTTCATACTGCCGCGAGGCGGTTTCGATTAGCGTGGTTGATGCGCTGTTACTTTGCGAGGGCGCTCTTCGCTCGGCAGCAACCGAGCAAAGCGACGCGACGGCGCAGAACGCCAGGATGAGACCCGGCAGAAAACTCTTGGTTGGCATCAGGGGGCGGACTCGGCTGATCTAGGACGGCACTGCCGTAAAACAGGCCACCAGCGCTGCTCGGCATCGCCGATACAGGGCCCCTGTTGACCTGACCAGTACCCTGAAGTTCCCGCTGCAACGGCCACTGCGGACGGCGTGGAATCCGCAGCCTTCTCATGCTGACTGTCTGCGCCAGGTGCCGGGTGATGTGCCGAACTGGCGTTTGAATGCTCGACTGAACGCAGCTTCGGATTCGTAGCCAACTGCAAAGCCAATTTGCGCCACATTACCGCGACCTTCACGCAGGTGTTGAGCCGCCACGTGCATACGCCAGAGCGTCAGGTATTGCATTGGTGGCTGTCCGACCAATGTCGTGAATCGCTCCGCAAATACCGAACGCGACATGCCCACTTCAAGCGCCAGGGCTTCTGCCGTCCAGCCCTCGGTTGGACGAGCATGGAGCAGCGCCAGTGCGCGCCCGAATTGCGAGGAAGCAGAATCAGTTCGCCTGCCCGTACGTCGAGGGTGGCGCCATCGTCGATTCGCAATTGCATATGCCCCGCCGCGACAAAATGCGACGCAATGATATGTCGAGGTGCCGCCAGGAACGGTTTGCAATCGTCTGCAGAGATTCTTCCGTTGATGCACCAGGGCGCAGTGAACTCAGCCTCAAGGAAGACCCCTCCAGACAGCCGAATCACACGCAAGACATCAGAAAGCGCATCCAACAATTGCCAGCCCTCCTTTCCGGAGTCCGGAGCATGTAATCAGGCGCACTGGTCATTCGCCGCCTGAACTGCGAGGCCTAGATTAGCACCAACGTGGACTCAGTGATCGAGACGATCCCCAGGCGCTTCACCAATGGTCATTGGCTCCGACGTTAACCGTAATTGCCCCTTCCAACTCGACCAGGGAAGCAGGAGATCAATATGAACACCGTCGCCAACATACCCAGCTCAGATTCGGGCAACGCCGCCCGTTATGCTCAAATCGTCAGATCATCGAAGAAAGCGGAATGGCAGATCGATCGCGATTTGCTACAAGACCGCAACTTCGACTTCTCGCGCAAATTCTTGCCCGACGGACTATCGCGGATCGACCGCCTGACCTTTCTCACCGCGGACGAGGCGCGCCTGCTTAGCCAGATTCAGGGCTGAACCTATGCGTATATCTTTGGCCTGGTCGAGCGTTTTATCAGTGCCAAAATGCTCGATCAAGGTCGGGCGCATGTATTTGACGATCAGCTCGTACTCGAAGCGCTGGTGCGCTTTTCCAACGACGAGATCAAGCATCAGGAGCTGTTCCGGCGCATTGAGGCGATGATGGGTACTCAATTGCCAGCGGGATATCGTCAAGTTGCCGATCCAAACGATATGGCGCGCGCGGTACTTGCGGCCAGCACCTGGTCGGTACTGGCGCTGACCTGTCATATCGAGCTGTTTGTTCAGACGCACTACGTGCAAAGCATCGCCCCGCGCGAGGAGGTGTGCCCACTCTTCAAGGATGTCTTCAAATTTCACTGGCAGGATGAAAGCCGGCACGTCGTACTCGATGAACTGGAGTGGAAGGCGGAGCACGCGAAACTCTCGCCAGCCGAGCGCGACCAGGCAGTGAACGATCTGATTGCGCTGGTGGCGGCCGTCGACGCAATCCTGCAGGCACAATCGGCATCCGATGCCGACTACTTTATTCGCAATGTTTCACGATCGTTCAGTGTCGATGAGACAGCGCAAATCAAAGCCTCCGTGCTGAGCGCCTACCGCTGGCAATACATTATCTCGGGCGTGCAGCATCCACACTTTGGTCGGCTGCTGACGCACATGACAACTCCAGCACAGATGTCCAGGATTCAGACCGCACTGGCACCCATCATGAGCAATTGATCGACAGGGGCGACCGACCGCGCGTCGGTCGCGCGACGGTGGGATGACGTGCTGAAAATGATTGATTGAGGATGGCAGCCATGACGATTCCGATGTGGATGCTGCTTGGATTTGCGACCTGGACTTTACTGCTGTTGATGGCAACCGTCGGGGTGTATCGCTGGGTCAGAATCCTGTTCTCGAATGTTCCGATTGCCTCTTTCCGAAGCGATCAGCTCGAAGGCGAGGATTGGTATCGGCGCGGGACAAGAGCACACGCGAACTGTGTGGAAAATCTGCCTGTCTTTGGCGTCATCGTTTTCGTGATTTCAGCCCTTGGTGTCGACGGCCCTGCAGTGAGCTACTTGTCCATAATCGTCCTGATCGCTCGCGTGTGCCAGTCTCTGGTTCACGTATCCCATGTGCAAACCGATATCTTCGTGGCGGTTCGATTTACCTTCTTTTGCGTGCAGTTGGTCTGTTTTCTCGCACTCATTGTTATAGCCACTTGTTACGGCGCATGAATACAAACGGAACCGATGAGGTACAAGCAGTACTCGCTCGTGAAGGTTAGGAAACCGCGATAAGGGCTTGTTCGGCCATACACCACTCCATTTAAGACTTGATACAAAGAGCTTTGGAGAAATAGAGACGAGTCTTCCAAGACCTTCCGTCCTACGGAGGGCGCGGTCACTCGGCGAACCGGCATTGCCTGAATACCTCAACAAACCCTAACGCCCCATCAGCGAACTCGCCAACAACGCCTCCAACCCCATCGGCTTGGCAAAATAATAACCCTGGGCCTGCCCTGTGCCCATTTCGCGCAGCAAGACCAGCGTCGCTTCATCCTCGACACCTTCGGCCACCACACTCAGGTCCAGCGATTCGGCCATACGCACAATCGCCCGGACGATCGCGCGACTGCGAGCGCTGGTGGTCAGTTCGAGGATGAACGACTTGTCGATCTTCAAGCCGCTGAAACGGTATTGATGCACATAGCTCAGGGATGAAAACCCTGCACCGAAGTCATCGAGCACCACCGACATGCCGTTGTCGGCCAATTGCTGCATAGTCAGTCGGGCAATCGCCGGCTCCGCCACCAGCGCACCTTCGGTCAACTCCAGGCAGATCCGCGACGGCGAAACCCCATGCCGCGCCAACAGCGCAAGCACATCACTGGCGAAGTCGGGACGCGTCATGCTGTAGCTGGAGCAATTGACGTGCACCGCAGGCCAGTTGGCGTGCTCGGGCTGTGCGAGGATCAGTGCAATGCTGTTGAGCATGTACAGGTCCAGTCGACCGATCAGACGCAGCCCCTCGACATCCGGCAAAAACTCGCCCGGCGCGATCACCCGGCCGCCCGGCTGATGCCATCGGATCAGCGCTTCAAGGGCCAACAGTTCTCCGCTTTCGACGCTGACAATCGGTTGGAAATATGGCAGCAATTCGTCGGTACGCTTGAGCGCGTTGCGCAAGGCCCCTTCCCGCTCAACCTGGTCCGAGACTTCACGACGCACTTCCTGATTGAACACCGCGTAGCTGTCGCGCCCGGCGCTCTTGACCCGGTACATCGCCGCGTCGGCGTCGCGCAGCAAGTCGGCTGGCTCCTGATGGAACTGACTGTCGGCGCTGACGATCCCGATGCTGCAGGACGAAAAAACCTCATAGCCATTGATTAAAAACGGCAGGTCAAACGCCACCAGAATCCGTTCAGCGATGTCGATCACCACGTCCAGCGGCGCCTCGGGAGCGAGCACGGAAAACTCATCGCCCCCCAGGCGCGCCAGCATGTCGGTATCGCGCAGACAACCGCGCAAACGGTGGGCGGCCTGCATCAACAGCAGGTCGCCAAAATGGTGGCCGAGGCTGTCGTTGACCAGTTTGAAACGGTCGAGATCGATGAACATCACCGCCAGGGGTCCGCCTTCGCTGCCGAACTGCGACCAGGCCAGATTGAGGCGCTGTTGCAGGTAGGTACGATTCGGTAGCCCGGTCAGCGCATCGTGGGAGTTTTCGTGTTGCAACTTGGCATTGGCGTGATCGAGCTCGCGGGTGCGGTTCTGCACCCGGGCTTCCAGCTTGAGATTGGCGGCATGGATCGCTTCGGCGGCCGTGCGTCGCGACAACGCGGTGTCGATGTGCCGCGACACGAACGTCAGCAGCTCCTGGTCACGCAGGGTATAGCGCACCTGCGAGGTATAGCTCTGCACCGCAAGCACGCCACGCACCACATCGCCATCGAACAAGGGGATGCCCAGCCAGGAATAGGATCTGAAATACACATCGGCAACTTCGATTTCACCGTGCGCAGTCAATCGGTCAGCTTCGTCGGCGTCAATCAGGCAAGGTCGGCGCTGACGGATCACGTACTCGGTCAAGCCCCGGCTCCCACGCCGTGCCACCGGGCAGGTCGTCTGCCGCTCATCAACGTAATACGGAAAGGTCACTTCACGGGTCGCGTCGTCGAACAGCGCAATGTAGAAATTCCGAGCGAACAGCAGATCACCGACGATGCCATGCAAGGTTTGAAACAACTCAGCCATGTCGCCAGGCTGGCTGGACAGCTCAGTGATCTGGAACAGCGCGCTCTGCAGATGTTCGGCGCGCTCTCGCTCTGCCACCTCCTGCCTCAACGCGTCGTTGAGTGCCGACAGCTCCAGGGTGCGACGCATCACTGTCGCCTCCAGATCCTCTCGGTGCAGAATCCGGTCCAGCGCCATGGCCACGTGGCGGGCTACCACCAGAAACAGCGCGCGGTCCTCGGCGCTGTAGGTACGAGAAACGTCGTAGACCTGCATCGCGAGCATGCCAAACACGTCATCCGAGGCATTTTTCAACGGTGCGCCCATCCAGAACTCGGGACGATCACCCACGCAGTAAAAACGCTCCTCGGCCTGAGCCGCGAGAATGCCGGCGGCGTCGATCAGCAACGGCTGGCCAGTGGTCAATACCTGGCCAGTCAACGACAGGTGCGAAAGGTCAAGGTATTCGTAGTGCGAGGACTCCACGGCATCAACATCAATGATGTCGACGTAATACGGGTAGTCAATCTTGCCGCTGTGCGGATCATACAACGCGAGATAGAAGTTCTCGGCGTCGATCAGGCTAGCCAGCAGCTGGTGAACCCCCACCAGAAACACTGACCGGTCGCGGGTCGAGCTGGCCAGGTAGGTAATTTCATACAGCACACGTTGAGTAATCTGCGCACGGGCAAGGGTATTCGTCTGCACCTGAATGCCCAGGCGCTGCGCAAACTCGGCGAGCGCCGGTTCCGCGGCAGCGTCAACTGGCGCGAGTAGCCAACCCAGCACACTTTCACCTTTACCGGTCGGCCAGCTGTGCAAGTGCCGGGTCAGGCAAAAGGTGTCGAACTCTTCATTCGCAACACTTGACGGCCACTGCGCCAATGGGTCGCCCTGCCCGACCAAATGCATTTGTTCACCAGAACGGTAAACCACCCACGCGGTGGTGTGCGCCCAGTTGCGCGCTGAGTCCAGCAGTTGATCGATCGTGTTCTCGTTGCCAGCGTAAGCCATGCAGACAGTGTCCGAATTCTCTTCAAGCCGAGATGCGACAACGTCGCAATCGCTCGATTGCCGCAGGAAGTCGGTCAATGGACGAAAACTCATCAGCGCTCCCTGAGCCAGAAACTGGCAATACTGACTTACTGGTTGCTCGCAATGCGCCAGTGAGCTTCACGTTTATAGAGTTTTTATTCAATCGGTTTTTTCGAATTGTGAGTTGCTTCCTCATCAGGTCATCCTGTAAGAGCGCCAACTCAGCTAACGACTGACAAGTCGTGCCTGCGCACAATTATCCAAGTAGTTCCACCAGGAAAAGGAGCGTCCTTATGGAACCCGTCACAATTCGTACCCTGCAAAGCACTGATGCCGAGGCGTTGCTGACTTTTGAAGTGGACAATCGCGAGTGGTTCGAGCGCCACATTGACGCGCGTGGTGCTGCTTTTTACTCGGTGCAGGGTGTCACCGAGCACATTGCTGCCTATTTAGCTGATCATGCCGCCGGCATCTGGCACCCATTTGTCATCGAAGACGCTGGCGGACAAATAGTGGGCAGAGCGAACCTGAAAGACATCGACACGTCCGCGCGGTCGGCAGAAGTGGGCTATCGGATTGCTCAAAGTGCTTGCGGGCAAGGACTGGCAACGCTGGCGGTGAAGCATCTGATTCAGCAGGCGCAGTTGCGTTGGAACCTTAAACAGCTGGTTGCCAACGTGTACGCTGAAAATATCGGCTCGGCAAAAGTCCTCAAGCGCTGTGGCTTCCTGATCGAACATGTATCCCGGCAAGCAGGGACTGACCAGGAGTATCGGCTTGGCCTTTCAATTTAGATGATTGAAAGATGGGTCGATACGAGTCACGCAGACAAAAAAAGCCCCGCTACCGAATGCGGTGCGGGGCAAAAAACTGGTCGGTTGCGGCCAACCAAAGGAGCTCTGTAGAAAGCGTTTACGGGCCGGGGTCAGATGCATTCCTGTGCGGCGCGCTCAAAACTTGAAGGCAACAAGTTCGAGGCCAGCAAGTGCCGCTCGTAGATGAACACCTTGCCGCCGTTCCCGACCTTGTAGGCTTCCAGCACGTTATCCGCCGAGACTTTGCTCGCTACCACGATCCGGTAGCTGCGCTGGGTCTGCGAGACGGTCGGGTTCAACGCGTTGCCCTGCAATTTCGGTACGACGCACTCAGCGTATTGGGCCGGGGTCTTACTGGTCAGCAAGGTCAGGGTCGGGTCGTTCGGCGCGGAGGCACAACCGGCGAGCAACAAAGCGCCAAACGCCAGGGCAGGCACAAATAAAAGACGCATCGGTCTCATCCTGAAAATAAAAGGTTCGTTCATCACATCACCCGAATTTTCGTGAGTGGCGTGTCGTTGGAGGGGATTTTCCGGCTATTGCCATCAAAGTAGAACTTGCGTTTCATGATGGTCACTATTACCTCTAGCAATAGTTGTGCGCCGCGCAGACGGATACACACTCAATCACCACCGAAAAAGATGGATGAGGATCGCTCCTTGAGAACTTTTGACTTGATCCGCAACGCCGTTCTGCCCGATTTTCGTGACCGGGTGGCCGAGTACCTGGTCCAGTACGAAACCGTATTGTTGGGCGAACACGCGCCCGACCCAGAGCTTGCGCGGGCCACCGCCAATCAGTTGCGCGGTTATTTGCGTGGGTTGAATACCACGCGGGTGCTGGGCATGGCGGATTGGGAAGAACTGGATCGGCGGGTAGTGAATACGTGGCTTTCGTCCTGACCGACTCTTCCCCTCCACACACCTGACTGTAGCTATCAAATCCATCCCCACTGTATCTGCTTCAACCCAACGACTACGGATAGCCTTGTCTCTCATCCAGGGAAATCTGCGCTATGCCAGACGCCACCAACCTTTACCTGTTCACTGTCGCCGCCCTGCTGTTGCTGATCGTGCCTGGCCCGAACATGGCCATCGTCACCAGCCATGCCGTTGCCCATGGCTGGCGTGCCGGTTTCGCCGCAGCATTGGGAATCACCCTGGCCGACGTGCTGATGACCGCCATGGTTAGCGCGGGGCTCGGTGCGTTGGTGATGAGTTGGACGCCGGCATTTGATTTGCTGCGGTGGGCCGGGGCTTGTTATCTGATGTGGCTGGCGTGGAAGGCATTGAGTACTCCGCCGGCGGATGCTGACGCTCAACCTGCATTGGCATCGCTGCGCAAAATCTTTATCCGGGCGACCCTCAACAGCCTGCTGAATCCCAAGGCACTGTTGTTCTTCATGGTATTCCTGCCGCAATTCGTCACATTGGGAGCCAGCAGTGTCACCCTGCAACTGACGGTATTGGGTGTGTTGCTTGCGCTGATCGCCTTGATCTTTCATTCCCTGCTCAGCGTCTGTGCCGGGCAGCTGCATGGGCGCCTGTGCGCAGGCATAATCTCCAGGCGCTTGGGTGCTTATTGCTTCGCTGTCGTCATGACGACGCTGGCGGCGCGTTTGTTGGTGCTGAACCGGACAGGCTAAAGCAGCCGCATCGATATCGCTCAATAGCTGTCGCTCGTGGAGGTCACCTTTCACTGCCCCTCCAAAACCTGCACAATTGCCGGCTTTTTTCGCGACAGGAAGTCCCCATGCAACGGATTGTCATTCTGGGCAATGCCGGTAGCGGCAAATCTACCCTCGCCCGCGCCCTCGGCAAGCGCCTGAGCCTGCCCGTGGTTCACCTGGACACGCTGTTCTGGGAGCCCGGCTGGGTCGAACCCGACGCTGAACAGTTCCGCACGCGGGTCCGCGAAGCGATCGCACCGGATGCCTGGATTTGTGAAGGCAATTATGCGCGGCGAACCTTCGACCTTCGCCTGCCCCGTACCGACCTGATCATCTGGCTCGATACTTCGCGGCTCACCTGTTTCACCCGGGTGATCATGCGCAGCGTCATGAACCGCCCTCGCCCTGACCTTGCAGCAGGCTGTACAGAGAAACTCGACCGGGCGTTCCTGACCTTTCTGAACTTCGTGTGGAATTTCGATCGAGGCTATCGCCCAGGAATCGAGGCAGTGCGCCTGGCCATCGGCTCGCACATTCCTGTGGTGCACTTGCGCAGTACCCGGCAGATTGCCGCCTTTCTCGATAACTTGGCCGCAACGCCTGGAATCTGTTTTGAATAGGGGGAGGGTCACGGTCCCGGCAGTCGATCCACGCAAGCCCAGCAAGGTTTATGAGAGAAAACCCTCGGCGACGAACGACTGGCTGTTACCGGCCCAGGCCGTGTAAAAACGCATTCGTCACTTTGAAGTCAGCGTTACTACGTGAAATCTGGCGTCGACCGTTTGGTAAGTAGACCTGAAATTTGCGTAGGGACGCGATTTTTGGGCTGTTTTCGTCTACCTCCGCAGATCGAAAACGTTTTTACACAGCCTCGGCCAAAAGGAGCCATTCACAACGGCCTGAAGAAACGTGAGCTATTCGGTGTTATGGAGGAGAAGACCGCGAGTTCGTCTGCAAAGTGTCGCGCTTTCGTCGCGCTTGTTCTTCCTCCGTCAGTGCCTGACGAACGAGCGCCCGAGCCGCCCAGGCGGCAGTGTCGAGTGATTTTTCGATGCTCGCGCGACTGATATCGCGCACGGCGATCAAAGCCTCGGTGCCCATGACGATGGACAGGGCCTGCTTCAGTCGTTTGCGCGACCGAGGTGATATCTGCTTCGGATCGATTGCTGCCCTTCGCAACCGGTTGCTATCGGCCAGAAGGGACATCGAGACAGCCAACCTCAAAGGGAGCCGAACACTGAGGCCGTTGGCTATTCTAGCCGTTCAGGCTCCTGTCCAGGCCGCCGGCAACCCTTGGCCGACCTTGGCCAGTCTGGCAGGCAAGCAGCCAGGGCCGTTGCTTGCCCATGACGACCGATACTGGCATGACGGCCGTTGGCACGATCGTAGAGACGATTGGCGTATAGATAAGTGGCGTAGAGAGCAAGCCCGCCGAGAAGCTGAACGCCATCGTGATTGGGAGCACCAACAAGATCGGGCCATGCGGCACCGCTACGAGGACGATCACCGCTACTATCGTCGCTAGTGCGAAGCCACGGGATCAATCCACCTGCAACACTCCTTCTGCTTACACAGAATTTAGTTGCGTTGCATCGACCGGTTGAATCCACAATCAAAAGCTGTCATTCAGCTGTGTCTGCGAATTTGAGGACGATTCAAATGGGCCCTCGCTTCGGCTTGGGCTTTGTACGAAAAGTGCCTACGCCTCGATCATGCTGCGTTGAAAACAGGCTCGTGCACGAGTCCGATCGGAATACTCATTTACAACCAGTAAAGTCGGGCGCGACCCCGGCCGTTCCTCGCCTGTTTTCGGCTTGCCTGATCGCCGCTCGGCGATTTTTTCGTACAAGTGCTCAAGCCAGCAACTCGGTGATCCACCGGGCCTGCCGGGCGATGTCTTGCACCTTCTCCTCGGGCACGGCCTGCCGCGCACGGGCGAAGTGGGTCAGGGTCTTCTGCTTCTCGCGCAGCATGCGCTGCCACTTGATCAGGAACGCCGGGCTGCGTGCCTGCATCTGCAGCGGGCCGAAGTAAAGTTCCTCGGCGGTGTACTTCACCGGCCCGACGCGCTCGGCGACGATGATTTCGTAGTCGAAGCGATTTTCCCGCAGCAGCTCCTCGCAGAGGATGCAGTAGCCATTTTCCATCAGCCATTGGCGCAGTGGCTGCTCGCCGCCGTTGGGCTGCAGAATCAGGCGCTCCTGGCCGCTCAGGCGCGCCTTGCCGCTGTCGAGGATGTCGCGGATCGTCTCGCCGCCCATGCCGCAGATGCTGATCGCCGTGATCCCGTCTCCCGGCTCGATTGCCGCCAGACCATTGGCCAGGCGCACGGTGATCCGCTGGTCCAGGCCGTTCTCGCGCACGGTGCGTTCGGCCGAGCGGAACGGCGTCAATGCCACCTCGCCGGCCACCGCCGCCGCGATGGCGCCACGACGCATCAACGCCACCGGCAGGTAGCCGTGATCCGAGCCGATATCGGCCAGGCGCGCACCTGCTGGCACATGCGCCGCCACGCGCTCCAGGCGCATGGACAATGTCTGTTCGTTCAACCGCAGTTCCTTTTTCAGTGTCCGCATCAGGTCGATATCAGCAGGTCGCGAATGGCTCAAGCACCTGTGGTATTGCCGTACCCACATTGAGAGAAATCCCCCATAAATGGGCTGTATTACCCGCATCCTGTTTCAACTTTTTTGATGGAGAACTGGCCACAGAATCAGGCAGCCCCGCTGGCGGGGAATTATAAGCTGTTAAATTTTTTGGCACAGAGAATGCTGTGAGTTCACTAGCGCATCAATTGAGAGTTTGAAGCTGTTACCACTGGAAAAACAGTTTTTCTGGGGCACTCCCTATACAGGCAACCGTTGCCTTGAAAAACACCTGCGCCGCAGATCAGGCGCGCATTGCTAGCCCTTCTGAGGAGTCACTTTCATGCGCATCGAGCCGCTAATCCTCACGCTGGTACTCATTCTCTTCATTTTTGCGATAGGGGCAGCCTGGAGTCTTATCAGCTTGTTCAGCAGTTAAGAGTCAGTGGGAAGCATTCATCATGTTTGGGTTACGGGTGGTGCAAGGTGATCTTGTTCGCAGGCAGTGCTATTGAGTTGCGCGACAGTCATTCGCTAATAATCCATCGAAGACCGCATTTGGCCAATTTGGATCGCTGCCTGCTGCTCTAGATCCGTAAGCGTCCGGCAAACACGTCTAGGCAAAGCAAAACTGGCCGCAAGCGTACTTTGTGTCTGGCGAGACTGGTGCATGGATGGACAGGCGGGGGACAGAAACGACAAGCCCCGCAATTTGCAGGGCCTGTCTGGGCACAAGATCACGCCGGGCCAACATCCAGTCATGCAGAGCTTCAATGACGCAGTTTCAAGGCTTGATCTGGCCCTGATTGGCGCACAAAGAGCCCAGCCCGAGCAGCAGGGCCGAACGCTTGGGTTTCAGGTACGACTCGATCCGCGTGAGGGAGCACTGCAAGCATCCAACCCCAACTGTCACACAGAAAAGCTCGGGCCAGACGATCACGGCTGATCAACGCAAAAGACCAATATCGGTGCGGTCACCCACAACAGGCAGACCGGCCCCTTGGTCAACAAGGCACAGCCGAGCAGCCCGTAACTGAGCCAGACCCAGCTGCGACCGCCTTGCGCGAACAGAAAGCGCCATGCACAAAACAGCGCCAGCAGACACAGGCCGGTCAAAGGCATTTCAATTTCTGCCCGGCGGGCAAACAGGCTGAACCCGGCATTCGCCGCCAGGAACACCACAGCCAGCAGCGCCACTTGTCGCCCGGCGAATGCACATGCCTGGCGATACAAGGTCAGACAACACAGCGTCGCAAACAGCGCCGAAGGCAGGCGCACGCTCCATTCGGAGAGGCTGCCCAGCAGTGACGTGCTGACCAGGGCCAGCCAATAGAACAGCGGCGGTTTGGACAAGTACAGCTCGCCGTTCATGTACGGCAACAGCCATTGGCCAGCCTCGTGCATTTCCCGTGTCGTAACGGCGCGCCGGGCTTCATTGACGCTCAGGAATGGCAAACTCCCCAGTCCCCAGTAAAACAACAACAGGAGCAACACCGCCACGCCCTGGGTTGGCCAGTCCAGCGCGCGGCCGCGCGGTTTGCATCGGCAGGAATGCCTCGCCTTCTTTACTCATACACGCCTTACTCCTTCCCCAAGATGCACGAGAATGCGTGAGTCTGCCCAACGGGTCAGCTCATCGTATTTTCGTGAACTAATAACAACGTATTGCGCCTTCACGTAAGTTCCCGCAAGTTTCCAACGGAACACGAAGTGTAGCCAAGGCTGTAGAAAAGTTAGCGTGCGCTAATCACACTTTTCAGCCCGGGAATATCAATTTTCCTTGTTCTATCCGGCTATGGCTGAGCGCGATGCTGGCAATCGAAGTAAAAAACAGCCGGTTTTTTTAAAGAAAAAAAGGGAGGGCATCCATGCCCTCCCCTCGTCTTTTCACGCGTCTGCGACAGTACTGATCAGGACCTCAAGTGGCGAGAATGAAGTCTGCGGCAGTGACGGTTGTTGCATCGGCCACACCGACCAGGCGGATGGAGTCAGCTATTCCTGCGGAGCTGATCAAGGTATCCGCACCGACATCGGTGATGATGACGCTGCCGGCAAAGGTCGCAGCAGTGACGCCGAACGCGGAAATATCGAGCAGGTCCTGGCCGCCCACTGCGTTAGCATCGAAGCCGATGATCTGATCGGTCCCGAAGCCCGCTGCGAACATGAAGATATCGTTGCCACTGCTGGCAACCATTATGTCGTTGCCAGCACCGCCAGTGACCGTATCGTCGCCGGCACCGCCATCGATAAAGTCATTGCCGCTACCACCCAACAATGTGTCGTTACCGTCACCACCGAGCAGCGTGTCGTTGCCTGTTCCACCATTCAAGACATCCGCCCCATCACCGCCGTCGAGGCTGTCATCGCCAGTGCCGCCGTTGAGGGTATCCGTACCAATGCCACCGAACAGTTGGTCGTTACCGGCGTCGCCATTCAGTGTGTCGTTGCCGCCGTTGCCGGTGAGGATGTCGTTGCCGCCGCCACCATTGAGGGTGTCATTACCCACCCCGCCGGTGATGACGTTATTCAACCCGTTACCGTTGCCGACGAAGTTGCCGACTCCGGTGTAGGTCAGATTCTCGACATCAGTGCCCAGCGTGTAGCTGGCCAGCGAAGTCTGCACGGTGTCCGTACCGCCACCCGCCACCTCGACCACCACGTCCAAGGCTGCATCGACGACGTAGGTATCGTTGCCGGCTCCCCCCAACATCCGGTCAGCACCTGCACCGCCATTGAGGAAGTCGTTACCCACCCCGCCGGTGATGGTGTTGGCCAGTGCATTACCGGTACCGGTGAAGTTACCGGCTCCCGTATAGGTCAGGTTCTCGACGTTGGCACCGAGCAGGTAGTTCGTCAGGCTGGTTTGCACCAGATCGGTACCACCACCCAGCGCCTCGGTGACAACGTCACCGACGTTGTCGACCACAAACGTGTCGTTGCCGGCACCGCCGTTCATGGCATCTGCGCCGAGCCCACCATTGAGGGTGTCGTTGCCGTCCTCGCCATTGAGGACGTCGTTGTCGTCTCCGCCGTTGAGGATGTCGTTGCCAGTGCCGCCAAACAACTGGTCCATACCGGCGAGGCCATTCAACGTATCGTTCCCGCCCAGGCCAAACAGCACATCGTTACCTGCGGTGCCGGTGAGGGTGTTCGCCAAAGCATTGCCCTGCAGTACCACGCCCTGTACCACAACCGCCGCCGTCGCCGCAGAGGTCACCGACTCCAGCGTGCCGAAGCCATCGATGTAGCGCACGATCACTCGCAGTTGCAGATTGACCTGCGCCGCACCAGGGGTGAAGGTCGCAGCAGTCGCGCCGTTGATGTCGGTGAAGGAAGTGCCGACACCTTGCTGCCATTGGAAGCTGAATGTGCCCAGCCCATCCAGATCGGCAATCCCACCCGTCAGCGCGGTCAGCACCTGCCCTTGATCCGGTGTGGTATCGCTGATCAGCAACGCGCCTGTCGGTGCATCGTTGACGTTGGCCACCGGCCCCAGGATGTTGGACGAAGCGCTTTCGGCCGCACCGAAGTCATCCACGTAGCCGATTACCACGCGCACTTCCTGGCCGACCTGAGCCTGGCCAAGCGCGAACGTGCTACCGGTAGCGCCG
>NZ_SOPU01000033.1:62792-63120 GCF_004402115.1 Pseudomonas sp. F01002
TTGGTAGGTGAACTGCGGATTGCTGAGGCCATCAATGTCGATGATGCTCGACGGGTCAGCGGTCAACACTTGGTTCTGCACTGCAAGCCCGGTTACGGTCGGCCCTGCAGTCGGTGCATCGTTGACGTTGTCCACCGGCCCCAGGATGTTGGACGAAGCGCTTTCGGCCACACCGAAGTCATCCACGTAACCGATCACCACGCGCATTTCCTGGCCGACCTGAGCCTGGCCAAGCGCGAACGTGCTACCGGTAGCGCCGGCGATGTTGACGAAGCCAAGCCCGTCGTTCGCCTGCCACTGGTAGGTGAACTGCGGATTGCTCAGGCCA
>NZ_SOPU01000033.1:63159-178930 GCF_004402115.1 Pseudomonas sp. F01002
CGGTGTACTGTTCCCCGACGAGTCGACGATCTCCAGCGTGCCCTTGGCATCCTGATACACCGCACGGACGCGGATGTTCAGGCCCGCCACATCGTCCGCCACCCGGTAGGTGGTGCCGATCGCCCGCGATACCTCGCCAGCGGCGATAAAGGTGATGTCTTCAAAGACGCCCGACCCGGCAATGTTTTCGACCTGCCAGTAGTAAGCCACCCCACCGGTCACAGCTCCGGTCGGGTTGGCCACACTCTGGTTGTCCGCGTCGTGTACCGCCCGATCGCTGACGCGCAGCAACTGGCCGGCCACAGGCGTTTCGTCACGCACACCGGTGGCAGCATCGAGGATTGCCAGATGACCCGATGGGTCGTTGTTTTGGGCGGTGCCCACTCCGGACGACTGCGCAACATCAGCGAACTGCAGACGCTCGATGCCCGTCAAGCGATCGACGCCATCACGCCCCGCTACCGAGTCGGTCACAACGACAGTGTTGCCATCGATCTCGACGCTGTACTCCGCCGCATTACCGGAGAACAGCGCGGTGTCGAAGCTGTCATTGCCGGTCAGAATCTCCCGCACGATGACCAGCTGGCCTGGGTTGTAAGTACCGTTCAGCATCAGCTGCACCATCGGCGCCATGCTGTCGAACGTGGCGATTTCCGGGCCAGTGCCGTCAGCGTTCGCCCGAACACTGATGCGTACGTTCAGCCACTTGTCACCATCGATGATGTCGTCACCACCGCGACCTTCGATCAGGTCGCTACCACTACCGCCGAGGATGATGTTGCCGCCGTCGAAGAACGCCGCTCCGGCTGGCAGCAAATCAGCCAGGCCGTTGATCAGGTTGATGTTGGTCAGCACACTACCGGTTGCCCCCGCAGTGGGCAGCGATGTGGCATCTTCGTTATCACCGCGCAGGAAGTCACCGTGCGATGAACCCGACAGACCTTCCACGATGTCGAAACGCACCAGCGCCGAAGCACCCGAACCCGGCACCGGTGGAACATCGAAAAAGCGGTCGCTGTAATCGATGGTCACGCCCTGGGCGAGGTCCTTGAAGGTTGCCCAGTCATAGCCGGAGCCGCCGATATAGCGGTCACCCATGCCGAGACTGCCAACCATGATGTCGTCGCCACCTTCGGCGTTGAACTTATCGTTCTCGTTACCGCCGATGAACACATCGTTGCCGATCACTTGGTCATTGCCAGCCGGGTCAAAGTTGTCGCCAGGTGCACCGTCCGAAGTGCCCTTCTCGATCCAGTCGTCGCCTTCGTTACCCATGTCCTGTTCGTTGGCTTTGCTGCCCAGGATGAAGTCGTTGCCCTGGCCACCAATGGCCTCGGAAGCGTCCTCACCGGTCACGATGAAGTCATTGCCGAACCCGCCAATGATCAGGTTGATGCCGTTGCCTCCGTGCAGCACGTCGTTGCCGTCGCCACCCTGGATGTTATCGTCGCCACCGAGGTCGGTGATGATGTCGTCGCCGGCGCCACCGCGCAGTTGATCGTTGCCGTTACCGCCTTCGATGCGATCGTTGCCGGCATCACCCCAGACCGTGTCATCGCCACCACCCGAGACGAGGATGTCTGCGCCGTTGGTGCCGCCCAGCACGATGTGCTCGTCACCCGAGTACCGGATGTAGTTGGCGTCCGGCCCCGCGGTCAGCGGGTTGTCGCGGAACACCACCTGCTCGTTGTTGTCGCTAAGCGGATCGGCGTTGCCCAGGCCATCGTTGTACTGCTTGCTCTGGTCCCTTTCCAGATAGTACGCAGGGTCCGAGAACACCAGGCCTGGCAAGTGCGTGGCCGAGGTGTTGGCCATGATCAGCTTGGCGAACGAGTTGCTTTCCAGTTCGGCATTCATCGACAGGCCAGCGGTGCGCTCCAGGTAGTAGAAGCGGTCACCGTCCTGCAGTTTTTCCAGCTGGTTCTCGAACACGAAGTTGAAGGTCGTGCCGAGCATGCCGCCGAACGGGGTTTTCTCTTCAGCCAGGCCGCCGATCCAGAGGTCGATGGCATCGACCCCCGTGACCGTCACACCCCTCAGATCGTCGGCAGTCCCCAGCACCCCATCCTTGCCGGCCAGTGTTACGTTGGCCCAGGCACCGCTGCCATTGAGGAAGGCCAAGCGGTCAGACGGCGCATCAACACCACCAAATACCAGCGCCATCGCTGCAGCGCGTTTGTCTGCCAGCGTGGTCGCCTCCGTGATCGTGTCATGCGTGCCATAGGCCGCGATGAAGTTGATCAACGACTCTGGATGTTTCAGGTGCTGCACCAGGTCAACCCAGCTGCTGTACGGCTTGAGTTGGGTATCACCGGTTTGGCTGAAGATGTCGCGGCGGATCGCATTGAGCGAGGGAATCCCCACGTCGCGACCACGGGCAATGTTGAGCGCCGGCAGGTCGAGCGGCAGACCGAGCAGGTTATTGCGCAGCGCCTCGGTGACGAACTCGTCGATTTCGTTACCGGCCTGGCGAGTCACCCCACGTATGATCGCACTGGTCGCATCCTCCGGCGTCACACCACTGGCGGCGTACGCCAACGGGTTGAGGAACGCCGCGATCAAGCCGATTTGCTGATTCGGATCACCGTTGTTCGGATCGCCAACCACGTTGAAATTGACATCGAAGCGATCGACGGTCTCGGTCAGCATCGAGTGGCCAAACCGGTACACGGTGTGGGCGAACTCGGCGACGATCGAGGCATCGAGGTCGACGTCATAGACTTGGGTCGGTGCGAAGAACAAGTCGACCCTGGGCTGGATGGTCCGCGCAAACTCCTCGAACACCAGGTGCTGATACTGCATCTCGGTGCCGAACTTGGCAGCCTGGAACAAGCGCTCGCCATTCCACACCAGCGCATCGATCTCAGCCTGGTTGGCTGGCAACGCGTTCACCGGATTGAGCAGCCACTCGTTGAGGAAGGCCACGTCACCCGAATCGAGCACGGTGTCCTTGGTCTGTGCGACCAACCGATTATGCTCGGAGTGGAAGATCGCATGCACAGCGGTCAGGCCGATGTTCTCGTTGACCCGGCCGTCGCCAGCGATGTAGTGAGCGTCGAGCAGCTCGTTGTCATAGGTCAGGTTGTTGCCGCCTGGGCCAGCTGGCTGCGCATTGCCGACATCAGTGTCAGCATCCGCCTGCAGAACCCCGCCGACGATTACCGGCGCTGCATTGTTATTAATGTCGATGAGGAACTGGTGACCGGTGCGCACAGCATTGGTCAGGCTAATGGGGGAAAGCGGATTGCCTTCGACAAGGACGTCATCAGCCGTGCCACCCAGACCGTCAGCCCCCTTCATCACGACCATCGGGAAGCCGTTCGGCCCCTTGATGAAATTGCCGTAAGCGTCAGTCGCCAACAACGGGGCGTTACCGACGTCGGCATCGGTAAGGTGGATACCCAGGATGTCGTTGGCCTGCGCCTTGACCACCTTCCAGGTCGCCATACCACCGATTTCGCTGTCGTCCGCGGAACCATACTTGCCATCCGCTCCCAGGTCACGGTTAGTGATCAGCCTGCCGGTCGCGATGGGGCCGTTGTCGGTCAGCTCATAACCGCGCAGGAAAACCTGGTGCGACGGGTGCGAGCTGTAGGTCTGGTTTTGGTCCACGAACGGCGAGGTGGTGTTGGTGTGCTCATGGATGTCGTCGGCCGTGCCGAGAACGCCATCCGCCCCTGGCAGGTTGGTCGCGCGGGTCAGCACCATGAAGTTGGCGTTGCCGCCTGGCACATACAGCGGATCATCCGCTTGCAGCGGGATGAAAATGGTGCCCGAACCGCCTTTGGTCACCAGGTCCAGACCGTGATCGAAGAACTGCCCGAAGAAGGTCATCCAGGCGTTGAACGGCGCGGACAACCCCGCATCCGCCGCGGTGTTCTCGAACAGGTACACATCGTGGTCGTCGGCAGTACCGAACTGACCATCCATGCCGGGGCTGGCGACTATCCGTACGCCGTCCTTGAGCACGTCGTCGTTACCCACCGTGCCGAAGTTGAGCACACCGTCCGCACCCGGGTCGTAAGCCGTGGCATAGGCCGCCGGGTTGTTCGAGGTCTGGTCGACGATCAGATTACTGATGATGCGCGGCTGCGAGTCAAACACATAGCCGCTGTTCTGCTGGTACGACGATCCCGGGATGGCTGGCGAGCCGGGGCCGAAGAACCCGGCAGGTGCACCTTCCGCCGGATTGAAGACCGGATCGGCCAAGCGTGGAAAGGTGTTATCCGCGGCACCAAACTCGGTGTTGTTAATGCCGTTGAGGTTCATCAGGTTGTTGTTCGAGCCATCGACCGCACGCAGGCCCAATGGTGCGCGGATATTCGGGATCAGCGAGAGGATGTCCTGACCGGCCGCGTCTGCCTCGGCAATCTTGATTTGATCAAGAATGAAGTTGAGGTCGGAGCGGACCATGTGAAGGCCCGCGCCACCCGCAGTGGCATCGACGACAGGTGTCGGCGCCGTCGGCACAACCGGCGCGCCGGGAACCACCACGGCCGTCGGCTGCGAGAACACTATTTCAGTCGTGCCATGACCATCCTGGTAGATCGCCTTGACCCGCAGTGACAGCCCGGCAAGATCCGGGGAGACCTTGAACGCGGTGCCGTCGGCACTTTGGAACGCCAGGTCGCCGGCCGGCAACAGGATGATGTCCTCGAATACGCCGGTGCCTGGATTTGCCTCGAACTGCCAATAGTAGGAAACCGAGGTGTTGTTGACAGTACCCAGCAGATTACCCACCGCGATGTTGTTGGCATCGCGCACACCGGCCATGCTCACCGTCAGCGTGTCGCCCACTGTTATCGCGCCGCCGTTTCCGTCCGTGACGGTCGGCCTGCCCACCGGTTGTGCATTCAGCCCCGTCACCAGCACTTGCTGGGTATCGGCGAACTGCAGGCGTTCGATATGCAGCAAGGTATCGGTGCCGTCGCGACCCGCTACGGTATCTGCCACCGTCCACACATCGTCCGCCACATTGTCCGTGCCGCGGGTGTCATGCGTCACCACATACTCGGACTGGAGCCCGGAGAAAATGGCGGTGTCAAAGGCCGCCCCGCCCGTCGAGGTGCCGGACATGATTTCCCGCACCGCCTTGAGCTGACCTGGGTTATAGGTGCGGTCCAGCATGAGCGGGATCATATCGACCATGCTGTCGAAGGAGGCGATCTCGGGACCGGTATGGTTGACGTCGTCGGCGGCATACACCGCAATTCTGACGTTGATCCATTTGTCGCCATCGATCAGATCATCGCCCCCGCGGCCCTCGATCAGGTCACTGCCATTGCCACCGAGGATGATGTTGCCAGTGGCAAAGCCAGTGGTCGGCAAACCGGCATCGGCCAGAAACTGCTCCAGTCCACGGATCAAAGCCACATTGGTCAATGCACCGCCCGTGGCACCACCGTGGTTGACGAGAGTCACCGCATCAACATCATCGCCTTTGAGCACATCGCCGAATTTCGAACCGGACAAGCCTTCGACCTCGGCAAAACGGTCGAGAATCGAGGCCGGCGAGGCGCCGACCGGATTGAACACCCCGGCGTTCTGGTTTGGCGCGTTGCCGTGTGGCTGCGCTAGCGCGGCCAAGGACAGGTCAACGGTCACGCCGACCCTGTCATTTTTGTAGGTCACCCAGTCGAAACCGGACATGCCGTCCATCTTGTCCTGGGCATCGCTGCCGACAAAGATGTCATCGCCACCCTCGCCGATCATTTCGTCGAAGCCACCACCACCGACAAAAATATCGTTGCCGACCACATCGTCATTGAGCAACGGCGAGAAGTTATCGCCAGGCGCACCGTCCTGCATGCCGTTCTCGATCCAGTCATCACCTTCGTTGCCGGTAGGTGGCAGGTTGGTCTTGGCGCCGAGGATGAAATCGTCACCCTGACCGCCGAAGGTGGTGGTGATGTCTTCAGTGGTGACGATGAAGTCCTGGCCATCGCCTCCAAGGATCAGGTTGCCTAAAGCAAGCATGCTACCGGCCACGATCACATCGTTACCGGCATTGCCTTCCAGACGGTTGTCGCCGAACGAGTCGGTGATGATGTCATCGCCCGCGCCACCGAGTACCGCATCGTTCCCGGCGCCGCCTTCGAGGCGGTCGTTGCCTGCATCGCCGTAAACAGTGTCATCGCCGTCACCGGAGATGATGATGTCATTGCCGGCGGTGCCGCCCAGGACGACATGGTCTTCACCGGTATATTGCAGATAATTACTGTCCGCACCCACGGTGTCGGGGTTGTCGCGGATCACCAGCGGCACGATTTCCACGCCGTTGATCATGAGGCCGCCCGTTGGATCGGCTTTGCCGTCCGCGCCAAGGTTAGTGAACTGATTGGCCTGATTCACTTCGAGGCTGAACGTCGGCGTCAGGAACACGGTGTTCGACAGGTGGGTGACATCGCTGTTGAGCATGATCAGCTTGGCAAAGGAGTTGTTCTCCAACTCGGTGCCGAAGTTCAGGCCTGCGGTACGCGACAGGTAGTAGAAGCGGTCGCCGTTCTGCAACGCCTCCAGCTGGGTTTCAAACACGAAGTTGAACGTCGAGCCGAGCATGCCGCCGAACGGCATTTTCTTCTCGGCGAGTCCACCGACCCAGAAGTCGATGTCGTCGAGGCCGGTGATCGTCACACCCGTCACGTCGTCGGCAGTACCCAGCAGCCCATCCTTGCCGGCCAGCGTTACGTTGGCATAAGCACCGGTGCTGTTGAGGAAGTCCAGGCGGTCAGCCGGTGAACCAGAACCGCCGAATACCAGCGCCAAGGCTGCAGCGCGTTTGTCTGCCAATGTGGTCGCCGCCGTAATCGTGTCATGCGTGCCATAGGCAGCGATGAAGTTGACCAACGACTCGGGGTGCTTGAGGTGGTCCGCAAAATCAGCCCAACTGATGTACGGCTTGAGTTGGCTGTCGCCGGTTGATGTGTACATCTCACGGCGCGCTTCATTCAACGTGGGGATGCCAGTGTCGCGACCACGCGCCAGGTTCAGGGCCGGCAAATCGAGCGGTAGACCGAGCAGATTGTTGCGCAACGCTTCGGTGACGAACTCGTCGATCTCGTTGCCGAGCTGGCGGGTCACACCGCGAATGATCGCCCCTGCCGCTTCGTCCGCAGTCGCCCCGCTGCCGGTAAACGCCAGCGGGTTGAGGAAGGCCGCAATCAGACCCATTTGCGAGTCCGGGTTGTTCGGGTCAGTGAGGAGCGGATTGAACTCAGGGTCAAAGCGATCGACGGTCTCGGTCAACATCGAGTGACCGAAGCGGTACACCACGTGGGCGAACTCGGCGAGGATTGCCGGGTTGATCGAGGTGTCATACCCGTTGGGGGCAAGGAATCCGTCGATCTGCGGCTGAACGGTCCGCGCGAACTCCTCGAACACCAGGTGCTGGTACTGCATCTCGGTGCCGAACTTGGCGGCCTGGAACAGGCGTTCGCCGTCCCACACCAACGCCGCGATTTCAGCGGGTGTAGTCGGTATGGCGGCCACGTCGTCCACCAGCCACTCATTGAGGAAGGCCAGATCGCCGGCGGCAAGGAGGGTGTCCTTGGTTTGCTGGACCAGCCGGTTGTGCTCGGAGTGGAACACATGGTGCACCGTGGTCAGGCCGATGTTCTCGTTCACCCGGCCGTCGCCGGCAATGTAGTGAGCGTCGAGCAGTTCGTTGTCGTAGGTCAGGTTGTTGCCGCCCGCACCAACCGGCTGAGCATTGCCGATATCAGTGTCAGCATCCGCCTGCAGAACCCCGCCGACGACTACCGGCGCGGCATTGTGGGCGATGTCGTCGAGGAAGCCATGCCCGGCGCTCACGGCGCTGGCCAGGCTGATCGGAGCATCCCGGTTGCCTTCGACCAGTTGAGTGACGTCATCCGCTGTCCCGGCGATCCCGTCAGCACCGTTGCTGACGCGCATCACCACCTGCGGCATGCCGCTCGCCCCCCGGATGAAGTTGCCATACGCATCGGTTGCCAGCAGCGGCACGCTGTGCACATCGGCGTCGGTCAGGTTGATACCGAGAATGTCACGGGCCTGGGCCTTGACCACCGCCCAGGTCGCCATGCCGCCATTTGTGCCGCCACCATCATCGGCAGTGCCGAACTTGCCATCGGCGCCGAGATCGCGGTTGGTAATCAAGCGCCCCGTTGCAACAGGGTCACCTGCCGCGTTGAGGACATACTCGCGCAGGAACACCTGATGCGAGGGGTGCGAGCTGTAAGTTTGGCTTTGGTCCACGAACGGCGAGGTGGTGTTGGGCTGGCCATCATCGGCAGTGCCGAGTATTCCGTCCGCGCCGGGGGTATGCACTGCACGTGGCAGCACCATGAAGTTGGTCGGGCTGCCCGGTACGAACAACGGATCGTCCGGCTGCAACGGAACAAAAACGAAGTCGGTACTGCTCTTGGTGACCAGGTCGAGGCCGTGGTCGAAGAACTGGCCGAAGAAGGTCATCCACGAGTTGAAGCCGGCGGTCAGACCGGCGTCCGCCGACACGTTGGGGATGAAGAACACTTCCTTGTCGTCGGCCGTGCCGAACACGCCATCCAGACCGGGGCTGATCACCGGGTCGGCGCCGCCGTTCGCCGCAACCGCGGCCGGGTTGTTGGCGGTCTGGTCGACAATCAGGTTACTGATAATCCGTGGCTGCGGGTCGACCACCGTCCCTGACGCGGCATAGGCCGCTCGATACTGGGCATCAAGCAGGCGCAGGAAGGAATTGTCCGCGGCGCCAAACTCGCTTTGCCCGGCGACCAGGTTGTTGTAGCTGCCATCGACGGTACGCAGGCCGAATGGCACTTGGCTGTTGGGTAGCAAATCACTGAGGCTGGCGCCGTCGGCATGCGCTTCTGCGATGAAGATTTGCTTGAGGATGAACTCCAGGTCCGACTTGTTGAAATTGGCCATTTTGATTGCCCTCGATCTCTTTGGGGAAAGGACACGGGACGATGAGAATCCTCCCGCGCCCAGTCCGGTGCTGGCTTGCGCAGTGTGTTGGTTCTTTTTTTTTTGGCGATCGCGGGCGCTGGATGGCAGAGCCGTTACACGGCCCCCCGGGATGCGCGCCTGGAATTCGCGAAAGAATGGCTCGCTCGGCGATTAGGCAGAGCGAACCCGAGCCTTGGGTGGGCCATGGAAACTTGAAGTAACGGCGAACTTCCTGAACAGCCCCTTCAATTCGCAGTAGAACGAAATCATCGACATGGTGTGCTCCATCGGGAAAATCATCACACCTTGCGTTGCCAAAAAGTTGACAGGCTTCAGGCGAGCGGCTCCCTCAATGACTGAGACTAAAGTTGCATAGCGAAAAATTGTCAATTTTACGACACGCAAAACAGACGACTGGTGATTGACCTACTAACTAGCTGTTTTTATGAGACTTATAGGAATTCATTCGCGGCATTAGAGCGAAATGTTATTTCAGATTGTTTCGACGACACCTACGCTGCTGCCATGAGAGCGACGCAGTGATTTGCAGGTGATGCGCCCCTAGAGCGACCAACCTGCGTATCGACAAACTGCCTGTGGACTACATCTGTTAGCTGTTGCGCCGCAAGGGCTAACGGCTTTTCGAAGAGGGGTCACCCAAATGCACAAACAATCGAGCACTCGATCAGAACTGGCTGACGCGCTTTTTCGACTTCGCCGCAGTTTTTACTCGCTGGCAGGGTTCAGTGGCGTCATCAACGTCATGATGTTGACGCCAGCTATTTATATGCTGCAGGTCTATGATCGGGCCTTGGTCAGTCGCAACGTCACAACATTGACGATGTTGACCATTCTGGTGATAGGCCTGTTCCTGCTGATGGCCACGCTGGAAATGTTCCGCACCCGCGTGCTGATCCGGGTCGGCAACTGCCTCGACATGGACCTCAATCGACGCATTTTCACTGCAGCATTCGAGCGCAACCTGAGCCGCGCCGGAGGTAATCCGGCCCAGGCCCTGCAGGATCTCGCGCAGGTGCGTCAGTTCCTCACCGGCAATGGCCTGTTCGCTTTCTTTGATGCGCCATGGACGCCGATCTACCTGCTGGTCGCCTATCTGATCCACCCGCTGCTCGGACTGGTCACGCTGATCGGTTCGCTGATTCTGGTGGGCCTGGCCTATCTCACCGAGAAGGCGACGCAAAAGCCGCTGGCCGAAGCCAATCAGGCCGCCCTCTCCTCCGCCAGCTACGCCAACAATAACCTGCGCAACGCCGAGGTCATCGAGGCCATGGGCATGCTGCCGTCGATCGGCAAGCGCTGGTACCAAAGCCATTTGCGCATACTGGAAATGCAGACCCTGGCCTCCGACCGTGCCGCCCTGATCAGCAGCACCGGGCGCTTCGTGCGTATCACTTTGCAGTCGCTGATCCTCGGCGCCGGCGCGCTGCTGGCGATCGAAGGCAAGATCACCCCCGGGATGATGATTGCTTGCTCGATCCTCACCGGCCGCGCGCTGGGCCCGGTGGAACAAGTCATCGCGTCGTGGAAACAGCTGCTTGGTTGCCGTTCGGCTTGGGGCCGGCTGAACGAGATGCTGAACGACTATCCGCGCCGGCCACCGAGCATGTCACTGCAGCGGCCGCTGGGCATGCTGGCGGTGGAGAATGTGTTTGCCGGCGCCCCCGGCACCGGCAACACGATTCTGCGCGGGGTGAGCTTCAATCTTTCCCCCGGCGAAAGCCTTGGCATTATCGGTCCATCCGCCTCGGGCAAATCCACCCTCGCCCGCCTGTTGGTCGGCGTCTGGCCGGCACAGGCCGGCAAGGTGCGCCTGGACGGCGCGGACATATTCACCTGGAACAAGGGCGAACTTGGACCCTGGCTCGGTTACCTGCCACAGGACGTGGAGCTGTTCGAGGGCACCATCGCCGACAACATTGCGCGCTTTGGCGAAGTGGACAGCGACGCGGTCATCCGCGCCGCCAGGACTACTGGAGTGCACGAGATGATCCTGCGTCTTGCGCAGGGTTATGAGACCCGCCTGGGCACCGATGGCAACCCGCTTTCCGGTGGCCAGAAGCAACGCATCGCCTTGGCCCGCGCGCTGTATGGAGAACCCAATCTGATTGTGCTGGACGAGCCGAACGCCAACCTCGACGACATCGGTGAAAAGGCCTTGGTCGATGCGCTGGCCCAACTCAAAAACCGCGGTGCCACCGTCATTCTGATTTCCCACCGTCCCAATGTGCTTTGCGCCGTCGATAAGGTGTTGATGCTGCGAGACGGCGGCGTGCAGATGCTCGGCACTCGCGACGAAGTATTCGCAGCGCTGCGCAAGGCCAGTGTGATGCCTGCAGGCGCGTCAACTCCGCTGGCCTCCGTCAAAGCACGGGAGTAACCGATCATGCAAATGAGCCAACACACCGACATGATTCACACCGACCCCAGGAACGTGGTGGATCTGGACGTCGGTAAACCCGTGCGCTGGGGCATGTTGCTGATGGTCGCTGGCTTCGGCGGCTTCCTCCTGTGGTCCTGGCTGGCGCCGCTGGATGCCGGCGTGGTCGCGACAGGCACGGTAAAAATCACCAGCAATCGCAAAGCCGTGCAGCATCTGAGCGGCGGCACCGTGGAGGCCATTCTTGTTCGCGAAGGCGATACAGTGAAAAAAGGCCAGGAGGTGGTCCGCCTCGACTCGCTGCGTGCCGCTGCCGAACAGGGTGCGGTCAGCGCCCAGTACATCGTCAGCAAGACTGTGGAAAACCGCCTGGAAGCGGAACGTGACGGCCGCGATGTGGTGAACTACGATCCCGAATTGATCAAGCGCTTCGGGAATGACTACCGCCTGGTGGCCGCCATGGATCTGCAACAACGCCTGCTGGACACCCGGCGTGCTGGCCTCGCTGGCGAAATCAGCATCCTGCAGGAAAACCTCGCGGCGTCGGCGGTGCAGCTCAAGGGTCTGCAGCAGGTCTATGGCGCCCGCGCCTCGCAGATCAACTTCCTCAGCCAGGAACTAACAGGCACCCGCGCGCTGGCGGCCGAAGGCTATGTCCCGCGCAACCGTCTGCTTGAGCTGGAACGCAGCAATGCCGACCTCTCCGCCGGCCAGGCCGAGAACCTCAACAACATCGCTCGGGTGCGTAGCCAGACCACCGAAATCAAGCTGCGCATCCTGCAGCGCCAGCACGATTACCTGAAGGAAGTCGAATCGCAGCTCACCGACACCGCCAAGGAAAATACCACCCTGGCCGACCGCTTGCGTGCGCTGGACTATGAAGTGACCCACACGGTGATTCGATCGCCCATCGATGGCATGGTCCAGTCCCTGAGCATCGCTACCGTCGGCGGGATCATTCAGCCCGGCTTCAAGATCATGGAAATCGTTCCAGACAACGAACCGCTGCAGGTCGACGCGATGATTCCCGTGCAGGCCATCGACAAGATGGTCCCCGGCCTGGCCGTGGACATCGCCTTCCCGGCCTTCAACCATGCCCGCACGCCCAACATACCCGGCCGCGTGAAGACCGTCTCCGCCGACCGCCTGCTCGACGAGGAAAGCAAGCAACCGTTCTATCTGGCTCAGGTAGAAGTCACGCCCGATGGCATGAGCCTTCTTGGCAGCAATCACATTCGTCCCGGTATGCCCGCCAGCGTCACCATCAAGACTGGCGAGCGCAACATGATGAGCTATCTTCTCAAACCAATGCTTGAGCGTGTTGACAGCTCCTTCAAGGAACAATGAAATGGACCGTCATTGCCTGTTCTTCAGCCTGTTGGCGCTGTCCCTCCCGACCAGCGCCATGGACCTCAAACAAGCCTGGGATCTGTTGCAGTACCAAGGCCCCGTCTATCGCGCCGCCGTGCATGAAAAAGAGGCTGGTGCGCAAAACCGCGACATCGGCTTGGCCGGCCTGCTACCGCAGATCAATGCCTCGGCCTACGACAACAAGGTCAATGGCACCCAACGCCAGAGCGGCGTCGAAAGAGATCTCGACTACACCTCCAAGGGCGCTAACGTGCGCTTGCGCCAGCCGCTGTTCAACAAACAGAAAATGGCCGAATACCGCCAGGGCAAGCAGCGTGCCGACTACAGCGTCGCGGTGTTCGATGCCAAGAGTCAGGACGCCGCAGTGCGCCTGGCTCAAAGCTATTTCGACGTGCTCCTCGCCAGCGAAACCATCACCCTTGCCAAGTCCAAACTGAACGCCTTCGACGAGCAACTCGCTTCGGCGAAACGGCGCATGGAGTTGGGGGCCGGCACCGTCACCGACATCGACGAGTCGGCCGCTCGCCGCGACCTCGCCGTGGTTGAGCTGATCGAAGCGCAGGACAACCTGGTCAACGCGCGCCGCAAGCTTGAGGAATTTATCGGTGAAACCCCCGAATCGCTGACCACCTTGCGTCCGAGCTTCGATACACCACCGCTGCTACCTAGCAACCTGCAAGACTGGTTGGTCAAAGCCCAGACCGACAGCCCGCTGATCCATGCGCGCCGTCATAGCAGCGACCTCGCCGAAGAAGAAGTGAAGCGCGCCAAGGCCGGCCACTGGCCAACACTGGATTTCGTGGCCGGCTACACCGCGGGTCAGAGCCAATCAATCTCCGAGCTGAATCAACGCAACCGCTACGCCTCAATCGGGCTGGAAGTAAACTTCCCGTTGTACAGCGGTGGCGGCACCAGCGCGTTGACACGCCAGGCCAGTGCCAATAGCTATAAGGCCCTGGACGAACTCGACGCCACGCGCCAGGAAGTCATCACCGGTACCACCCGTGAGTATCGCGGCGTAGAGAGCGGCGCCCAACGTATTCGCGCGCTGGAGAAGGCAGTGGAGTCCAACGAACGCTCACTGAATTCGACACGCAAGGGCTTCAAAGAGGGGGGCACCAGCACCAATGCGGACGTCCTCAATGCCGAAGAGCTGCTCTTCGTTGCGCGCCACGATCTGTTCGAGGCCAAGCTGCGCTACTTGATGTCGCGCCTGCGCCTGGCCTCTTCGGTGGGCAGTCTGGGCGACGACGATATCGACCACATCAACGACTACCTCGGCCCGGAACTGTTGGTCACCAACTGACTTTCACCTGTGCGGCACTTCTACAAGGTGGTCGGCAAAACCCGGGCACAATCTCCCGTGCATGAAAGGTGGAGAGTCGAGGAGCCGCGCATGATGGCTGCCGGCAGTTGCTGGAACGTTATTTCCCCCGCGCGCGCGAGCATATCGCGCCCGCTTCCTGACCGAGATGGTTGAGCATCATCGCGTTGGCTCCGCTGAACCAATGCGAGGCGACTTGCTCGCGGTCTGGCCCCATGATCGCGGCCGTCCCCGCGAAACCCGGCATGCTTTTTTGACTGAATTGATCGACATTTTCGAGGCCGTGTAAGCGTCAACGGGAGCAAGCCCCTCACCCGTTTCAGATCCGGATTTCGCTGGTCGGGATAACGTCGATCCGCGCCACGGGCCCCGTCAAGTGCGCCAGGTCTGCGTTGTGCTCGGTGATGATGTCTTCGGCGGCGAGGTTGCCGTTGTCGACGGTGGAATGCGCATCGGCGGCGAGCACTACGTCATAGCCCAGGTTCAGGGCCTGGCGGACAGTGGCGTTGACGCAATAGTCGGTTTGCAGGCCGCAGATGATCAGTCGATCAGTTCCCTGGTCTTGCAGCAATGATTGCAAGTGGGTCTGGTAGAACGAGTCTCGATTGGTTTTTCGCACGCGAAGGTCTTGCGGCGAAGTCTTCAGGCTTTCGGCCAGTTGCCAGCCTTCGGAACCGTGTTGCAGCAGGTCGCCCTTTTCTTCGTGCTGGATGAGGATGACCGGGATGCCTGCTTCGCGAGCCTTGGCACTGAGGTCGTTGATGTTCTCGATAACACGCTTGATCTCAAAACATGCGTACTCGCCTGTGCACAGGGTGCGCTGGACGTCGATGATCAGCAGTGCAGTAGCCATGAGTTCCCGTCCTTGATGGGTCGGTGAATCGGCAACGGATTTAGAATCCGCTCCCCTTTTAACGTGTAGCAGCTGCCGAGCCTGCGAGGCTGCGTTCGACTGCGAAGCGGTCGTAATCCAGCGAATGTGCTCTACCTGAATGAACACGGTCAACCGATTTACGACTGCTACGCAGTCGAACGCAGCCTCGCAGGCTCGACAGCTGCTACGGGATCGGGGGCCACCCTCAAGGATCGGGATGGCCTCAGATCTGCCTCAATAACCGAGCGACAACCCGGTATTACGACGTGGATCGTTCGCCCCATAGAAGCGGTTCTTGCCCACTGGTTTGCCTTCCAGAGAAGGCGCGCCAACCAGTATCGCCGCCACATGATTGGCGTCCTGCGGCCCGGCAAACTTGTGCCCCCAACTTTCGAGCATCTTCACCGTATCGGGACTGGTAGTGAAGGTCTCAAGGTTGGTCTCTTCCGGCAACCACTGCTGGTGGAAACGCGGTGCATCGACCGCTTCCTGGATGTTCATGCCGTAGTCGATCACGTTGAGCATGGTCAGCAAGGTCGCGGTGATGATGCGGCTGCCACCGGGGGTGCCGACCACCATCACCACTTTACCGTCCTTGGTGACGATGGTCGGGCTCATGGACGACAGCGGTGCCTTGCCGGGCGCGATGGCGTTGGCCTCCCCTTGCACCAGGCCGTACATGTTTGGCACGCCGATTTTCGAGGTGAAATCGTCCATTTCGTCGTTGAGGATGACCCCGGTTTTGCTGGCCATGACGCCGGCGCCGAACCAGTCGTTCAAGGTGTAGGTCACCGAAACCGCGTTGCCCCATTTATCGACGATGGAGTAATGGGTGGTGTTGCTGCCTTCATGGGGCGCTACGCCGGGTTTGAGCTCGCGGGACACACCGGCCTTTTGCGGATCGATGGCGGTGCGGATTTTGGTGGCGTAATTTTTATCCAGCAGATGGTCGATTGGGTTCTTCACGAAATCCGGGTCGCCCAGGTAGCTGTTGCGATCCACATAAGCGTGGCGCATCGCTTCGATCTGGTAGTGCATGCCCTGGGCCGAGTGGTAACCCAAGTCTTTCATCGGGTAGCCGTCGAGGATGTTCATGATCTCGCAAATCACCACACCGCCAGAGCTTGGCGGTGGCGCTGAAACCACGTGATAGCCGCGGTAATCGCATTCGATCGGGGCCAGTTCGCGGGTCTTGTATTTGTCGAGGTCGGCCTGGGTGATGATGCCTTTGTTGGCCTGGCTGGCGGTGACGATGGCATCGGCCACCCAGCCTTTATAGAAGCCGTCGGCGCCCTTCTCGGAGATTTCCTGCAGGGTCTTGCCGAGGTCTTTTTGCACCAGTTTCTGACCGACTTGCATCGGCTCGCCGTTGCTCAGGAATATCGAGCCGGAATCCTTGATGTCCTTCTTGAACACGTCGGTGGCATATTCCAGCAACTCGACATCGCCCTGCTCCAGCACAAAACCGTCTTCGGCGAGCTTGATAGCCGGGGCGATCACTTCCTTGCGCGGTTTGGTGCCGTATTTCTTCAGCGCCAGTTCCATGCCCGACACGGTACCCGGCACGCCAACGGCCAGATGGCCACGGGTGCTCAGGTCAGGGACGACGTTGCCCTCCTTATCGAGGTACATGTCGGCGGTGGCGGCCAGCGGTGCTTTTTCACGGAAGTCGAGGAAGGTCTTGCGCCCGTCCGCCAACTGAATGGTCATGAAACCGCCGCCGCCCAGATTACCCGCCGCGGGATAAACCACCGCCAGCGCATAACCGACCGCTACCGCGGCATCGACGGCGTTGCCGCCGTTCTTGAGCACATCGACGCCCACGTGACTGGCCAGATGCTGGGCGGTGACGACCATGCCGTTTTCGGCCGCAACCGGCGCCACGGAGGCCGCGTAAGCACTGAGGCAGCTGAGCGCCAATGAGGTCGCAATCAGCGATTTGGCAAAAGGTTCGAACTTCATGAGTCGGTCTCTTTTTGTTTTTAGGTTCTGTAAAAAAACAGAGGGAAGGCTTCAAGAGCAGAAGCAAGTATGGCTGGGATTGCGTATTGCGCCTCCCCGTCGAGGCAGTATGCTTGGCCTCTGCTCAGCACTTTTACGGAGTCCACCGGCATGAGTTACACCTTCATCACCCTCGCATCCCCGGTGGGCGAGTTGAAGCTGGTCGCGAACGGCTCACGACTGGCAGCTATCCTCTGGGAAAACGACAAACCCGAGCGGGTGCCGCTTGGGCCGATGCGCGAGGCGCCGGATCATCCGATCCTGATGCGCACCGCTCAGCAGTTGCGGGAATACTTTGCGGGCACGCGCAATCGTTTCGACCTGGAACTGGATTTTGCCGGGACGGAATTTCAGAAGAAGGTCTGGACGGCGTTGCTGACCATTCCGTTTGGCGAGACTCGCAGCTATAGCGAGATTGCCCAACAGATCGGCAATCCCAGTGCAGTGAGGGCGGTGGGTGCGGCGAATGGCAAGAACCCGATTTCGATTGTTGCGCCGTGTCATCGGGTGATTAGCGCTTCGGGGAAACTCACCGGGTTTGCCGGTGGACTTGAGGCGAAGGAGCGGCTGCTGACACTTGAGGGCTGCGAGTGGTCAGGGGCCAGCAGGATGGATGATTCATTTTGATGTAACGGAACGCCTATATCGTCGCCCGCAATTCCCGTGGCGACAGGCCATAGTGTGAGCGAAAGCGCACGGCAAAACGTGAGGCCGAGGCGTAACCGCTGGCACCGGCAATTTCACCGATGGGGCGAGACGTGGTTTGCAACCATTGCAGCGCCGTTGCCAGCCGAACGCTTTCCAGAATATTCCTGAAACTGTCCCCCTCATTGGCCAGTTGGCGACGCAACGTCGATTCCCCCAGGTTCAGGTGTTGTGCGACGTCCGCAACCGTCCAGTCTCTCTGCGGGCTGCCCATGACCAGCTGCTGCACACGTTCGCACAGTGGATCGTTGCGATCCATCAGCAGAGGTCCGGCCTGGCCGCCAAGGCACAGGCTCAGAAGAACCGCTTCCCCGTAATGTATGCGTAATGCCTGCGGAGCGTCCCCATTGATGGAGGCCAACAATTGATCCCATGCCTGGGTTGTGTGCCTGTCCAGAGGGACGCATAGATCGGTCTTCAGTGCACCGCGACGACTCATGATCTGCTGGCTATATCGGGTGCTGAAGTGACGCAATGTCGAAACGGGAAAGGTCACCGCATCGGCGATGTAGTGACCGTGAAGGCCGGGGAAGTTTGAAATGCCAAGCTCGCGCCCGGCCGGCATCAGAATCAGGTGTTGCGGCCCTGCACGCATCTCCCGGTCATCCCATTGCAGCAGTTTTTCCCCCTGCCTGACTCGACACAAGGTGGTCACGAATACCGGCACCCGTTGCAATGTATGGGGCTGTCGCGCCCGTATGACACACGCATCGATAATGTTTTCCCGGTGCTGTATGCCGTCACAAGGGCGCATCATTCTTAACGTCCGTAAGTTGAAGTGATGGTCGCTTTAGCCAAGGCGTTGGCATTGAGCATATAACCCACCAAAGCGCCGCTGGCCTGGTTGTCGAGGGGTAGCTTATCGACTTTCAACGCCCATACGGTGAATTGATAGCGATGGGGCTTATTCCCTACAGGCGGGCAAGCCCCGCCAAATTCCGGCTGGCCATAATCGGTTCGACCTTGTACTGCACCGGCAGGCAAGTTCGAGCCTACCCCTCTTGGCACACTGCGGGTTGAAGCGGGCAAGTTGACCACCGTCCAATGCCACCAGCCGCTGCCGGTCGGCGCATCAGGATCGTAGACCGTGATCGCGTAACTTTTAGTACCCGCCGGAGCGTTGGCCCAGGTCAGTTCGGGAGAAGTATTACCCCCTTCGCAACCGAAACCCTGGAACACCTCGCGACTGGTCAGCGGGCGGTTTTCAGCAATATCCTGGCTCGTCAGCGAGAAGTCGGCAGCGTGTCCCGTGAGGACGCCTCCCATGGACAATGCGGATAGGATTGTTCTGATGTTCATCGTGACCTCATCTGAATCTTGGCGTGAAGCACGAGTCTAGAGAGCGCACAGGTTGATTACTGTGCCGAAATGCTCGACCAGTGTGCCGAAACGCTCTCTCGATTCAGATGCCCATTCAGCCTGCTCAAACCGATCCGAAGATGCCCTTCATCGCCGCATACTGCAGCAACATGATGGTCTTCGCATCGCAGATCTCCCCGCGATAAAACGCCTCGAGCGCGTCATCGAACTTCCACTCCAGCACTTCCAGCTCCTCGGTCTCCTCCTCCAGTCCGCCGCCATCACTGACCTTGGAAGCGGCATCGTATTCGGCGATGAAGAAATGCAGTTTTTCAGTCACCGAACCGGGGCTCATGTAGGCCTCGAACACCTTATACACGTGGTGCACGCGATAACCGGTTTCTTCCTCGGCTTCTTCGCGGATGCGCTCTTCAGGCGCCGCACCTTCGAGCAGCCCCGCCGCCACTTCGATCAGCAGACCATCGTGGCCATTGACGAACACCGGCAACCTGAATTGCCGGGTCAACACCACGGTTTTCTTTTCGCGGTTGAACAGCAGAATCGCCGCGCCGTTGCCACGGTCATAGACCTCGCGGATCTGGCGTTGCCATTCGCCGTTGTTGCGCAGGTAATCGAAGGTGATTTTCTTGAGCATGTACCAGTCGTGGGACAACACCTGAGACTCGATGAGGTTGACCCGCTCGGCTGTGTTCGACATGACAATGCATCCCTTTTTTCGTCAGAAGGCGCACATCTTAGGCGAAAACGAAAGCCTGGCGCTAAGACAGTTGAGCCTTGTATTCCTTCTCATACTGACCCGCCAGCGTCTCTTTCTGTTTGTCGTCGAGTAGCTTGCCGGCCATCTGGAAGAACTTCTGCTCTTCCTCTTCCAGGTGGTGATTGACCTTCTCGGCGAGCTTCTTCGCGACCGCCAGCCAGGCCGGGCTGGACATCTCGGTCTCGTCCAGTTCCTCCATCATTTCGTCCATCTCGTGATGTTCCGAAATGGCATGACGGCTGAGGTCGACGCCGTTATCGAACTCCATTAGCGGGATGTAGAAATGCCGCTCTTCAGCGGTTTCGTGGGCCTGAAGTTCGGACTTGAGCTGCTTGTAAGCCTCGACCCGCTCGGGGGTGTCACCGCTGGTCTGGATCAGCGCATCGGCGTACGTGCGTTGGCGGTCGTGGCTTTCGCGTAAGGCTTCGAAAATATTCACGGAATTGTCCTCATAGGCCGCGTTCAGGAATGACGCTGTTTAGGCTAGACATCCGGGCGCGAGCAAGGGTTCCACTCAAGGGGCTGGAACAACCGCCAGCGCACACGTTAGGCTTACGGGTGTTGTCCCCTCATAGCCATAAGGATTTAGCTGATGGAACTGCGAATCGAACAGTCGCAAAACCCCACCGAAGACGAGGAGCAGGCGATCGTCCTGCCGTTGCGTGCCTATAACGCCTCAAAGGCCGGTGTCTCGACGCAGGAGCCCATTGCCTTGCTGATCCGCGACGAACAGGACGATATTCTCGGCGGCCTGTATGGTCGGTTTTTTTATCAATGGTTGTACATCGAGTTGCTGTCGGTGCCAGAACAGGCCCGGGGACAGGGCATGGGCTCGAAATTGATGCAGATGGCCGAAGAGCTGGCGCGGGAGAAGGAATGCATCGGAATCTGGCTCGACACCTTCGACTTCCAGGCGCCAGAGTTCTACAAGAAGCTCGGCTACAGCGAGTTAGGCCAGATCGCTGACTACCCGCCAGGCCACAAGCGCTTCTTTTTTCAGAAGCGCCTGACAAACGTTTGATCGCTGGTACCGCCAAAAGATCGCAGCCTGCGGCAGCTCCTACAATGGGCCGGCGTACACACCCTGTAGGAGCTGCCGCAGGCTGCGATCTTTTGATCTTGCTTACAGGCAGGTCGCCAACGCCGCCAGTCGGCGCTTGGCGACAAAGTCGTCATGCTGCGCGTAATAATTCAGCACGGTGGCGGATGCGTCAGTCTTCACGTCCACAAAGGATTCCGCCGAGCGCGTGTAAACGGTAGTGCCGCCCTTCTCGCCAGGCTGCAAATACGCGCCCGCATCGACACCGAACACCGCCTCGTCCTGCCAGGAAAACTGCACACACTGGGCGACGACTTTTTCCGGTTTGTCCGACGTCAGGGTTTTGTACGGGGTTCCAGTGCGGGCGTCGTTCATCACCGAACCCGCGCAACCGGCCAGCAACGTCACGGCCAGCGCCACCATCAGAATTCGCATTGCGTTCGCTCATCAAGAAAAATCGGACTGTATCACCGCGGCACGGCGTATCGTTCTGCTTTACTTCATTTATACCGCGACACCGAGTGACGATTCGCGCACCCTGTCGCGCCATTAACACCGCATCGCCCGTTTTTCCGGGCTTATTTTCTGGAAAGGTCATGACACCCAACGCCGAATATTACAAACCGACCGCTGAATATGCCGACAAGCTGATCAGCCAGATCGGTCAGACGCCGTCCTGGATTGCCAAGCGAATTGGCGTCACCGACAAGCGGATTCGTTACATCCTCGACGGCGAAAGAACCGTCAAAGGTGAAACCACACCGATTCAAATGACCTACCCCGAGCAGTTTGCCCTCGAGTGCCTGGCAGCAGCGGCCAAGGCCAGCAAGAAGCAGTCTTCGTAGTCCAGCCTCAAGGAGCGACCATGGCGGCAACCGAACAGCAACACGAGCAAGCGCTGAAGAAGTTTCTCGATGAGCGCCCTGAACTGCGCGTCGAACTCGACAACCTCAACCCACTGTTGGCTCAGGCCAAGGGCGAGACCGCAGCGCAGTACCGCGACGAGCGCTTGCATGAAGCCTTCGAGGCCGAGGCCGAGCGCCTGGGATTGTTTGCCTGGGAGCTGACGCTGCAACTGACTGCCGCGACGGCCGAGGACTATCAGGCACAGCGCCTGGAAGTGCACAAGGAAGTGGCCGAGATGGCCGGCATGGACTGGCTGGAGTATTGCGAGTTATATGGATTGAGTAAGTGACCATTTCGGTCGCTGCCTGAGGACGACCTTCGCTGATGTTGCCATCCCTCTCCACTGACCGCGCCAGTCCAGGCCATCTGCATACCCGCAAATGGCGTGGACGCATCGGCATGTCGCTGGTGGCCAGCCTCTCGGTGCTCGCGGGCATGACCGACGCCATCGGCTTCATGGCCAGCGGCGATTTCGTCTCGTTCATGAGCGGCAACACCACCCGCCTCGCCGTCGCCATCAGCGACGGCGACCTGGGCCTGACCTTGCGCCTGGTGATCCTCGTCGGCACCTTCATCGTCGGCAACGCCTTGGGGATTGTCGTCAGCCGCCTCGGCGGTCGCCGCGCGCTGCCCTTGCTGCTGTGCATCGCCACGCTGCTCTGCGGCGCCGCTGCCTGGCCCTACGACGAACAATTGCCAGCACTACTGGCGGCGATCATCGCCATGGGCATGCTCAATGCCGCCGTGGAAGAAGTGAACGGGCTGCCGGTCGGCCTGACCTACGTCACCGGCGCCCTGTCGCGCTTCGGCCGTGGGCTGGGACGCTGGATGCTCGGCGAACGGCGCAACGGTTGGCGCGTGCAACTGATCCCCTGGACGGGAATGTTTGCCGGCGCGGTACTCGGCGCCGTGCTGGAACATCATCTGGGGCTCAAGGCGTTGTTTGTCAGCGGTCTGCTGGCCGGCGCGGTCGCGCTGCTGTCGCTGAAAATTCCGCGGCGCTGGCAGTTGGGTTATATGCCACGTTAGATCCAACATTTACGTTGCCCGGTAGTCCGCTTTCGCGAGCAAGCCCGCTCCCACAGGGAAGCTGCGGCGGATCGCAATTTTATGATCGACACAAATCTAGTGTGGGAGCGGCGGTGCGACGATTCGACTTGCTCGCGAAGGGGGCGACTCGGTCCCAAGGGAAAACCCATTTAGCCGCCCCGGCGATAAAGCTTTATCATGGCCGCAGTTTTACTCATCGAGTCCGTCATGAAGTTCGCCATCGCGCTGTTTTCCGCCGCCCATGCGCCCTCCTCGCGCCGCGCCTTATTGTTTGCTCAGGCTGCGCTGGCCGGCGGGCATGAGATTGTCCGGCTGTTTTTCTATCAGGACGGCGTCTACAACGCCTCCGCAAGCGTGGTCACGCCGCAGGATGAGCAGGACTTGCCCAAGCAATGGCGCAATTTCGTCACCGAGCATCAACTGGACGGCGTCGTGTGTATCGCGGCCGCCCTGCGTCGTGGCGTGCTGAATGAAGAAGAAGCCGGGCGCTATCAGCGTGAAGCCGTGGCGGTGGGTTCGCCGTGGGAATTATCTGGTCTGGGCCAGTTGCATGACGCGGTGCAGGATGCTGACCGCCTGATCTGTTTCGGAGGCGCGTGAGATGCCTAAATCCTTGCTGATTATCAGCCGTCAGGCGCCCTGGTCCGGGCCGAGCGCGCGGGAAGTGCTGGACATCGTGCTGGCCGGCGGTGCCTTTGATCTGCCGATCGGCCTGCTGTTTCTCGATGACGGGGTGTTCCAGCTCGCCGCGAACCAGGATGCCAAGGCCCTCCAGCAGAAGGACCTGAGCGCCAATCTGCAAGCCTTGCCGATGTTCGGTGTCGAAGACCTGTTCGTCTGTGGCGACAGCGTTGCAGAACGGGGATTGGACCCGGCCGGCTTGTCGCTGGAAGAAGCTCAAGTGCTGGCCGCCCACGAAATCACCGCACTTATTGACCGTTACGACCAAGTGATCACCCTCTGATGTCGACTTTGCATGTGTTGTCTCATTCCCCGTTCGGCGACGATCGCCTGACCAGTTGCCTGCGCTTGATGGGCGCTGACGATGCGCTGCTGCTGACTGGCGACGCGGTTTATGCCTTGCAACCAGGCACCGCGCCGTTCAATGCGCTGAACGCCCGCCATCTGAAACTGTTCGTACTGGCCGAAGACGCCCAGGCTCGCGCGCTGGAGATTCCTGACACGGCCAAGGCCATCGACTACCCGGCCTTCGTCGAGCTGTCGATTCACTACGACAAGGTCAACAGTTGGCTATGAAATCCCTGACGGTCGGCGCCCGCGCCATCGAGTTGGACAAGGACGGTTTCCTGGTCGAACTCAGCGACTGGTCTACCGAAGTAGCCGCCGCCCTGGCTGCCGCCGAAGACATCGAGTTGAGCCCCGAACACTGGGAAATCCTCGATGTGCTGCGCCGTTTCTACGACGAATTCCAGCTATCCCCGGCCACCCGTCCGCTGATCAAATACACCGCGCTGAAGCTGGGCCCGGACAAGGGCAACAGCCTGCACCTGAACCGATTGTTCAAAGGCACCCCTGCCAAACTCGCCGCGAAACTGGCGGGCCTGCCCAAACCGACGAATTGCTTATGACCGACTACCCAGCGCTGACCCTCGAAACACCCGCCGAACACCCGTTCGCCCAGTTCGTGCGCATCCTCGGCAAAGGCAAACGCGGCGCCCGCGACTTGACCCGGGTCGAAGCCCGCGAGGCAATGGGCATGGTGCTCGACCACAAGGTCGAAGACACCCAGCTCGGCGCATTCCTGATGTTGTTGCGGCACAAGGAAGAAAGCGCTGAGGAGATGGCGGGTTTTACCGAAGCTTTGCGCGAACGTCTGAATCCGCCGGCACTGGCCGTCGATCTGGACTGGCCGACGTATGCCGGCAAGAAGCGTCACCTGCCGTGGTATCTGCTGGCGGCCAAGTGCCTGGCGCAGAACGGCGTGCGGATCTTCATGCACGGCGGTGGTGCACACACGTCCGGTCGGCTGTACAGCGAGCAATTGCTGGACGAGTTGAAGATTCCGTTGTGCCGCGACTGGCAGCAGGTCGGCGAGGCGCTCGATAACGGCGGTCTGGCCTTCATGCCGCTGGTGGATTGGGCGCCCCAGCTTCAGCGCATGATCGAGCTGCGCAATACATTGGGCCTGCGTTCGCCAATCCATTCCCTGACGCGGATTCTCAACCCGTTGGGTGCTCGCTGTGGCCTGCAAAGCATTTTCCACCCCGGTTACCAGGCGGTGCATCGCGATGCCAGCGGTTTGCTCGGCGATACCGCGATCGTGGTGAAAGGCGACGGCGGCGAAATCGAGATCAACCCGGATGCCGACAGTCACCTGTATGGCACCACGGGTGGTGAAAGCTGGGACGAGGAATGGCCGCAGCTTTCGGCACAACGCCACGTCAAACCGGCCACCCTCGATCCCGAGCATTTGAAAGCCGTGTGGCGTGGCGACGTAGTCGACAGCTATCCGCAAATGGCACTGATCTCGACCATGGCCCTGGCCTTGCGCGGCCTCGGCCAAACCCGCGAACACGCCTTCGAAACCGCCCAGCAGTATTGGGACGCTCGGGACAAATCGATTTAACCGATCATAAGCGCCCAACCTTTGCGCTTTTTTATCGAACCTATGCGAATAGACTCCTCTCCAACGCTTATTGGCTGAGGAGTCTTGAACATGGGTTTGTTAGTTGAAGGTCGCTGGCATGACCAGTGGTACGTAAGCGGCAAGGACGGCGCGTTCCAGCGTGAACAAGCGCAGCGTCGTAACTGGCTGACCGCCGACGGCGAACCTGGCCCGACAGGTGTCGGTGGCTTTGCGGCCGAGGCCGGTCGCTATCACCTCTACGTGTCTCTCGCCTGTCCATGGGCTCACCGCACGCTGATCCTGCACAAACTCAAAGGCCTCGAAAGCCTCATCGACGTGTCGGTGGTCAGTTGGTTGATGCTGGAAAATGGCTGGACCTTCGACCGGAACCTCGGATCGACCGGGGACAAGCTCGATCATTTCAATTTCATGCACCAGCGCTACACCGCCGATACCGCCGACTACACCGGCCGCGTCACCGTGCCGGTGCTCTGGGACAAACAGCAGAATCGCATCGTCAACAATGAATCGGCGGAGATCATCCGCATGTTCAATGGCGCCTTCGATGATTTGACGGGTAATGACCTGGATTTCTACCCGGCGCCGCTTCGGGGCGAGATCGACGCGCTGAACGAACGGATTTATCCGGCGGTGAACAATGGCGTGTATCGCGCAGGGTTTGCCACGTCGCAGCAGGCGTATGAAGAGGCGTTCGACGGATTGTTCGAGGAGCTTGATCGACTGGAACAGTTGTTGGCCGCCAATCGTTATCTGACCGGTGAGTCCCTGACTGAAGCTGATATTCGGCTGTTCACCACGTTGATTCGCTTTGATGCCGTGTATCACGGGCACTTCAAGTGCAACCTGCGGCGGATCGCCGATTATCCGAACCTGTCGAACTGGCTGCGGGAGATTTATCAGTGGCCGGGGATTGCCGAGACGGTGGATTTTGAGCACATCAAGAATCACTACTATGGCAGCCACAAGACCATCAATCCGACCGGGATCGTGCCTAAAGGGCCGGCGCAGGATTTCACAGCACCGCATGATCGCGAGCGGTTGAGCGGGAAAGGGGTTTGGCAGAAGCATTAAGATCAAAAGATCGCAGCCTTCGGCAGCTCCTACAGGATTACGCGATCCCCTGTAGGAGCTGCCGAAGGCTGCGATCTTTTTCCAACAAGCAACGCAGAACTCAGACCTGCGCCTGAGCCCCTTCAAACCACGCCAGTTTCTCGCGCAATTGCACCACTTCCCCAACGATCACCAGCGTCGGCGCATGCACTTCATGCTCCGCCACCAGACTTGGCAAATCCGCCAACGTGCCGGTAAACACCCGCTGATTAACGGTGGTGCCCTGCTGGATCAACGCCGCTGGCGTATCCGCCGCGCGACCATGCTTGATCAACTGTTCGCAGATGATCGGCAAGCCCACCAACCCCATGTAAAACACCAGGGTTTGCGCCGGCGCGACCAGGTCGGCCCACGGCAAATCGGTGGAACCGTCCTTCAGGTGCCCGGTGACAAAACGCACAGACTGCGCGTAATCACGGTGAGTCAGCGGAATCCCGGCATACGCCGCGCAACCGCTGGCCGCGGTGATACCCGGCACCACCTGGAACGGGATGCCATGGGCCGCCAGCTCTTCGATCTCTTCACCGCCGCGACCGAAGATGAACGGATCACCGCCCTTCAACCGCACAACCCGCTTGCCTTGCTTGGCCAAATCCACCAATTGCTGGTTGATCTGATCCTGCGGCACGGCGTGATCGGCGCGACGCTTGCCGACGTAAATCCGCTCGGCATCGCGACGGCACAAATCCAGAATCGCCGGCGCCACCAAGCGGTCATACAGCACCACATCGGCTTGCTGCATCAGACGCAAGGCACGGAAGGTCAGCAGGTCGGGATCACCCGGGCCGGCGCCCACCAAGTAGACTTCGCCCGTTGCATTCGGTGCTTCACCGGCAATTTTCGCCAGCATCAAGCGCTCGGCTTCGGCGCCCTGCCCGGCCAGTTGCCGGTCGGCAATCGGGCCCTGGAACACGTCTTCCCAAAACGCCCGACGCTGCTGCACATCCGGGAACAGGTGTTTGACCTGGCTGCGAAAACGCGCTGCCAGGCCGGCCAGTTGACCGTAGGTGGAAGGAATCCAGGTTTCCAGTTTGGCGCGGATCAACCGCGCCAGCACCGGCGCATCGCCGCCGCTGGAGACCGCTACGATCAAAGGAGAACGGTCGACGATCGCCGGGAAGATCACGCTGCACAAGGCTGGCGCGTCCACCACGTTGACCGGCACGCAACGCCGATGGGCATCAGCGGAGACTTGCGCGTTCAGCGGTTCGTCGTCGGTGGCGGCGATGATCAGCCCGCAACCGTCCAGGTCCGACTCAACGTAGCCTCGCACCAGACACTCACCACCACTGCCGGCAACCAGTTCGCGCAGTTGCGGTTCGATTTCAGGTGCGACCACCCGCAGCAGCGCACCGGATTCGGCCAGCAGGCGGGATTTGCGCAAGGCAATCTCCCCCCCGCCGACGACCAAGACACGACTGCCGCGAAGGTTATGGAACAGCGGCAGATAGTCCATTTAGCCGATGACCTCAAGGCCACCCATGTACGGTTTCAGCACGTCTGGCACACGGATCGAACCGTCGGCTTGCTGGTAGTTTTCCAGCACCGCCACCAGGGTACGACCGACCGCCAGGCCGGAACCGTTCAAGGTGTGAACCAGTTCAGGCTTGCCGGTTTCCGGGTTGCGGAAACGCGCTTGCATGCGACGGGCCTGGAAGTCGCCGCAGTTGGAGCACGACGAAATCTCGCGGTATTTGTCCTGGCTCGGGATCCACACTTCCAGGTCGTAGGTCTTGACCGCGCTGAAGCCCATGTCGCCAGTGCACAGCGCAATGGTGCGATATGGCAGCTCGAGCAATTGCAGGACTTTTTCAGCATTGGCAGTCAAGCCTTCCAGCGCTTCCATCGAGGTCGACGGCTCAACGATCTGGACCATTTCAACCTTGTCGAACTGGTGCTGACGGATCATGCCGCGTGTATCGCGACCCGAAGCACCAGCCTCACTACGGAAGCAAGGGGTGTGGGCGACGAACTTGATCGGCAGCAGTTTCGAATCGACGATTTCGCCAGCGACGATGTTGGTCAGCGACACTTCAGCGGTCGGAATCAGGTACAGATCGGCTTCGCCTTCGCGAGTGATCTTGAACAGGTCTTCTTCGAACTTCGGCAGCTGACCCGTGCCTTGCAGCGCCGGCGCTTGAACCAGATAAGGCGTGTAGGCCTCTTCGTAGCCGTGTTCGCTGGTGTGCAGGTTGATCATGAACTGCGCCAGGGCGCGGTGCATACGAGCAATCGGACCACGCAACAGAGCGAAACGGGCGCCGGACAGCTTGGCGGCGGTTTCGAAGTCCAGCCAGCCGAATTTCTCGCCCAGGGCGACGTGGTCCTGAATCGGAAAGTCGAACGCGGTCGGGGTGCCCCAGCGGCGCACTTCGACGTTGCCGTCTTCGTCATCACCGATCGGCACGGATTCGTGCGGCAGGTTCGGGATGCCGAGCAGGATCGAATCCAGATCGGTCTGAATCCCGTCCAGCTCGACTTTACCGTCACTCAACTCATTCGCCATGCGCTCGACGTCGGCCATCAGTGGTGCGATGTCTTCGCCGCGCTGCTTGGCCTGGCCGATGGATTTGGAGCGCGCATTACGGTCTGCCTGCAGTGCTTCGGTGCGGGTCTGGACGGTCTTGCGCTGTTCTTCCAGCGCTTCGATGCGCGCAACATCCAGCGTGTAGCCACGGGATGCCAGGCGGTCCGCTACGTCCTGAAGGTTGCTACGTAACAGTTTGGAATCGAGCATGTCGGTCTCTCGTTATCAAAGTTTGGTCAAGGACAGGCCAGCCCAGGTAGCGAGCAGCCCGCCGAATACGCTGATGGCAGCATAGACAAAAGCCAGCGGTATTTGCCCGGTTTCCAGCAGACGCACCGTATCCAGTGAAAAAGATGAAAAAGTCGTCAGCCCCCCGAGGAAGCCGACCATCAACCCGGCGCGCACCTCGATCGGCACCTCCGGGCGTACTAAAAACAGACCGTATAGAACGCCGATCAGCAAACAGCCGACGATATTAACGGCCAGCGTCGCGGTATAGAAGTGCCGCGGCCAATTAGCGTTGATCCAGTTCCCCGTGGCAAAGCGTAAAAGCGTTCCGGCGATACCGCCCACGGAAACGGCAACGATCAAAGGGATCACTATTTTCTCCGCTGCCGAGGGCTGAGACGGTCAAGTTGCGCGAGATGATTGAGCTTCTCGCCGATCTTCAGCTCCAGGCCACGCGGCACCGGCTGATAGAACGGTTGTGGCTCGAGCTCCTCCGGAAAATAGTCTTCGCCAGCGGCGTAAGCGTCCGGCTCATCGTGGGCGTAACGGTATTCGTCGCCATAACCCAGTTGCTTCATCAATTTGGTCGGCGCGTTGCGCAGGTGCAGCGGCACTTCCAGCGAACCGTGTTCGGTGGCGCTGCGCATCGCGGCTTTGAAACCCATGTACACCGCGTTGCTTTTCGGCGCGCAGGCCAGATAGGTAATGGCCTGGGCCACCGCCAATTCGCCTTCCGGGCTGCCGAGGCGCTCCTGCACTTCCCACGCCGCCAGGCACAAGCTCAAAGCGCGGGGATCGGCGTTGCCGATGTCTTCGCTGGCCATGCGCACCACGCGCCGGGCCAGGAACAGCGGATCGCAACCGCCGTCGATCATCCGCGCAAACCAATACAGCGCACCATCGGGGTTGGAGCCGCGCACGGATTTATGCAGCGCAGAGATCTGGTCGTAAAACGCTTCACCGCCCTTGTCGAAACGCCGGCGGGTGTCACCGAGCAGGCTTTGCAGCAGGTCGACGCCGATCTCGCTGTTGTCTTCAGCCAGGTCCGAGGCGTTTTCCAGCAGGTTGAGCAGACGCCGGCCATCGCCATCGGCGGCCGACAGCAGCATCTGGAAACCTTCATCACTGAGGCTCAGTTGCCGCTTGCCCAAGCCACGCTCTTCGGTCAGCGCGCGATGCACCAACTTGCGCAGGGCCGCTTCATCGAGGCTTTTGAGCACGTAGACGCGGGCCCGGGAGAGCAAAGCGTTGTTGAGTTCAAACGAAGGGTTTTCAGTGGTTGCACCGATGAAAATCAGCGTACCGTCTTCGACGTATGGCAGGAACGCATCCTGCTGGGACTTGTTGAAGCGATGCACTTCATCGACGAAGAGGATGGTCCGCTTGCCGTACTGACCGGCCTGCTGCTTGGCGATTTCCACCGCCTGACGGATTTCCTTCACGCCGGCCAGTACCGCCGACACCGTTTCGAAGTGCGCATCCGAGACTTCCGCCAGCAGCCGCGCCAGGGTGGTTTTTCCAACACCCGGCGGGCCCCAGAAAATCATCGAGTGCAGGGCACCCTGCTCCAGGGCTTCGCGCAAAGGCTTGCCGCGAGCGAGCACGTGTTCCTGACCAACGTACTCGTCCAGATTGGCGGCACGCAAACGGGCGGCCAGGGGCTGAGCAATCGGGGCACTGCGAAACAGGTCCATCACTACTTATGAAACCTCACTGGGTCCTGATGCCGGTCATTCAAATTACTAAACACCACATTCCCTGTGGGAGCGGGCTTGCTCGCGAAGAGGCCGTGTCAGTCGACATCATTGTTGTCTGATACTCCGCTTTCGCGAGCAAGCCCGCTCCCACAGGTTTTGTGTCTGCTTTTATTCCTGGATCACATCGGCACCCTTGGGGATGTCGAACTTGAACTTGGACGCCGGAATCGGTTCGTTGGCTTTCACGCCGGTGAACAGGATGTTGGTGCGCTGACCGACGCTGTCGATCATCTGCATGTCATTGACCAGACCGTTACGAAACGACAGACGCAGGCTGTCGAACAGGGTGTCCTTGGTTTTCGGCTTCAAGGTGAAGTCGATCACGCCACCGGCTTCCTTGGCGCTGATGGTGAAGCTCTGGCTGATCTTGGATACGTCACCGGACAGCAGCAATGCCGGAGTCTGGCTCAGACGCAGATCGAGCGTCTTGATGGTGGCCTGTTCCAGGTCCGGGTCCCACAACGTCACCTCCTTGCCGTCGGAGACCACGGTTTGCTCAGCCGGCGCATTGGTGTGCCAGTAAAACAAGCCAGGACGCTGCAAGGACATTTCACCCGCGGTTTCCTGCAACTGGGTGCCGCTGCCGTCGAGGGTCAGCTGAGAGAAATGCGCGGACAGGGTCTGGGATTTTTCCAGCAATTGGGTCAGACGCGCCACGTCCTTGTCATCGGCGTGGGCCGAGAGCGTGGTCAAAGCCAAAACCGGCAGCAACAGCATGCGGATAAGACGCATGGGAGTCCTCATAACATTCGTGGGGGTGCGATGGCGCGTCATTGCGCCATCGCGTTTCAATCAATTCAGTCGCGTACCGGGCCCGGGGCCAGGACCTCACGCGAACCGTTGGTATTCATGGACGTCACGACCCCGGCCATTTCCATGGCTTCGATCATGCGTGCGGCGCGGTTGTAGCCGATTTTCAGCTTGCGCTGAACCGCAGAGATGGACGCACGACGACTTTCCAGTACGAACTGCACCGCTTCGTCGTAGAGCGCATCGGATTCACTGTCTTCATCGCCACCGCTGCCGCCTTCAAAACCGCTACCCGGCTCTTCGACACCGGCGAGAATCTCGTCGTTGTATTCCGGCGCGCCGCGCAGTTTCCAGGCTTCGACCACCCGGTGAACTTCATCATCGGACACAAAGGCGCCGTGGACGCGAATCGGCAGACTGGTGCCCGGCGGCATGTAGAGCATGTCACCGTGGCCCAGCAGTTGTTCGGCGCCGCCCTGATCGATGATGGTCCGGGAGTCGATCTTGCTCGACACCTGGAACGCCATACGCGTCGGAATGTTGGCCTTGATCAGACCGGTGATCACATCAACCGACGGCCGCTGGGTCGCGAGGATCAAGTGGATACCGGCAGCACGCGCCTTCTGGGCGATACGGGCGATCAGTTCTTCAACCTTCTTGCCGACGATCATCATCATGTCGGCGAATTCGTCCACCACCACGACAATCGTCGGCAGCTTGGTCAGCAGCGGCGCTTCGTCGTGAATGCTTTCGCGCTTGTACAACGGATCAGTCAACGGCGTACCGGCGTCCTGGGCTTCCTTGACCTTGGCATTGAAGCCCGACAGGTTACGCACGCCCATTTTCGCCATCAGTTTGTAGCGACGCTCCATCTCCGCCACGCTCCAGCGCAGGGCGTTGGCGGCGTCCTTCATGTCGGTCACGACCGGGCACAACAGGTGCGGAATGCCTTCGTAGATCGACAGCTCAAGCATTTTCGGGTCGATCATGATCAGCTTGGCGTCTTCCGGGCCGGACTTGAACAGGATCGACAGGATCATCGCGTTCACGCCCACCGATTTACCGGAACCGGTCGTACCGGCTACCAGCAAGTGAGGCATTTTCGCCAGGTCGGTGATGACCGGCTTGCCACCAATGTCGTGACCCAGGGCCAATGTAACCGGCGACTTGAAGTTGTCGTACTCGGGGGTCGACAGCACTTCGGAGAAGCGCACGATCTGGCGGTCTTCGTTAGGAATCTCGATACCGACGGTGGTCTTGCCCGGAATCACTTCCACCACACGCACGCTGGTCACGGCCAGGGAACGTGCCAGGTCTTTCGCCAGGTTGGAGATGCGGCTGACCTTGACGCCGGCCGCCGGCTGGATTTCGTAACGGGTAATCACCGGGCCCGGGTGAATCGAATCCACCGAGACTTCGACGCCGAATTCCTTGAGCTTGATCTCCAGCAAGTGGCCAACCGCCGCCAGGGATTCAGGCGAATAATTGAGTTGTTTCTTTTCTGCCGGGTCGAGAATCGAGATCGGCGGCAAGGTGCCTTCGACGGCACTGTCGACGAACAACGTCGCCTGTTTCTCTTTTTCCACGCGCTTGCTGGGCGCCGCTGGCTTGGGCGGCGCTGGGGCAATCACCGGCGGCACCTGCTTCTCGCGGTCCGACATGTGTTTGCTCAGGGCTTGTTCACGCTCGATCAGGCGCTCCTTGACCTTGGCTTGCTCGCGCTTGTCGGTGACGGTCGGCGCGACCACGTCATGCACGCGATCATCGACTTCACGCAACTGCGCAACCAATTGTTTGCGCTCGACTCGGGCGGCCCACCAGCGATTGGCCGCGCCTTGGAACAGTTCGAACAAGTCGAGGGTGATTTTGCCGGTGAGGTCCATCACCTTGAACCACGACAGGTCGGTGAACACCGTCAGGCCAAACAGGAACAACGCGATGAACAACAGCGTACTGCCCTGGATATTCAGGGCGTTCCGGGCCAGATCACCGAGGCTTTCGCCCAAAGCGCCACCAGCGCCGGCCGGCAGACCGGTCGCGGCGTGGAAATGAATATGGGCCAGGGCCGCGCCCGAGAGCACCAGAAATACCAGGCCGATCAGGCGCCAGGAGAACAGCCAGCCGCTCCACTCCCACTGCTCGTGGCGTTGACGGAAGATTTGATATGCCTTGATCGCCAGCAACAGCGGGAAGATGTAGGCGAAGTAACCCAACACCATGAACAGGATATCGGCGCTGTAGGAGCCGACCGGTCCGCCGAAGTTCTGAACATCGTCGATCTTGCTGTTATGGCTCCAGCCCGGATCGTCCTTGCCATAGGTCAACAAGGCCATCATCAGGAACAGGCACAAGCCGCCGATGGCGATCAATGCACCTTCCTTGAGCCGGTAGTGCAATTGCTGGCGCCAGAGCGGAACGACTGTTTTTGGTGCTGCGGTGGATTTCTTCAAAACGCTTCTTTTCCTGCGCCTGTGGCGCGTCCATCTGTTGAATGACTATAAAAAACTGCCCAACCCAGGCAGGTAAAAAAGTTGACAGGCGTAACTGGGACTACTTTTAACACTACGCTCCGGTTTTTATAAACACAGCGCGCCGCGAATATTCTGTAACAAGTAGGCATTGTACGGGTTTGTTCGTCCGATGCCATGCTTGAAACCCAAGGTGTAGCATAGCCAACAGCACATTACGCGCGGTTCAATTTGAGCATGCATTCTCTTTTGTGACAAAGGCTTATGAGGTGTTTTTATGAGCGAAGCGAAGCATTCCCGCCTGATCATTCTGGGCTCCGGCCCCGCCGGTTACAGCGCTGCCGTTTATGCCGCCCGCGCCAACCTCAAACCCGTTGTCATTACCGGAATACAGGCAGGTGGCCAGCTCACCACCACCGTCGAAGTCGACAACTGGCCCGGTGATGTCGAAGGTCTCACCGGACCGGTGCTGATGGAACGCATGCAAAAACACGCCGAGCGCTTTCATACAGAGATCGTCTACGACCACATCCACACCGCCAAGTTGCAACAGCGCCCGTTCGAACTTATCGGCGACGGCGGCACTTACACCTGTGACGCGCTGATTATCGCCACCGGCGCCTCGGCGCAATACCTGGGGCTGCCATCGGAAGAGACATTTGCCGGCAGAGGGGTTTCGGCTTGCGCGACGTGCGACGGTTTCTTCTACCGCAATCAGGTGGTCGCGGTCGTGGGCGGCGGCAATACGGCGGTTGAAGAAGCGCTGTACCTGTCGAACATCGCCAAGGAAGTTCACCTGATTCACCGGCGCGACAAGTTGCGCTCGGAGAAGATTCTTCAGGACAAGCTCTTCGAAAAAGCCGCCAACGGCAATATCCGCCTGCACTGGAACCAGAATCTGGATGAAGTGCTGGGTGATGCCAGCGGCGTGACCGGCGCCCGCCTGCGGGACAGCCATAGCGGCGAAACCAGAGAGTTGCCGCTGGCCGGTGTGTTTATCGCCATCGGCCATAAACCCAACACCGACCTGTTCGAAGGCCAGCTGAAAATGCGTGACGGCTATCTGCTGGTCAAGGGCGGCAGCGAAGGCGATGCTACCAGCACCGATATCCCGGGCGTGTTTGCCGCCGGTGACGTGGCCGATCACGTTTACCGCCAGGCCGTCACATCTGCCGGGGCCGGCTGCATGGCCGCGCTGGACGCCGAGAAGTATCTCGACGACATTCCAGTCGTTTGACGGCACACTTCACGGTGGGCCCACCCGCCCACAACTGCCCTCCCCTTCTGCAAGCCCGGATGCCATGCTGACTTGGTTACAACGCAACACCCTGACCTTCCCGCCCTTGGAAAAAGCCATGCGCGATCCCAACGGGCTGTTGGCCGCGGGCGGGGATCTGTCCGCCGATCGTCTGATTCAGGCCTATCGCCACGGCTGTTTTCCGTGGTTCTCGGAAGGCCAGCCGATTCTCTGGTGGTCGCCGGATCCACGCACCGTACTGTTTCCCGACGAACTGCATGTCTCGCGCAGTCTGAACAAACTGCTGCGCCAACAACGCTATCAAGTGACCTTTGATCAGGATTTTGCCGCGGTCATCCGCGCCTGCGCTGCGCCACGGGATTACGCCGACGGGACCTGGATCACAGAAGCCATGCAAAACGCCTACCTCGAGCTGCACAGGCGTGGCTACGCCCATTCGGTGGAAGTCTGGGACCAGGGCGAACTGGTCGGCGGGCTCTATGGCCTGGCGATGGGTCAGCTGTTTTTCGGCGAATCCATGTTCAGCCGCGCTGACAACGCCTCGAAATATGGCTTTGCCACACTGGTCCGACATCTGAAAGACTCAGGCTTCGTGCTGATCGACTGCCAGATGCCTACCGACCATCTGCACAGCCTCGGCGCCCGAGCGATTCCTCGCAGCGAGTTTGCCGACTACCTTGCGCAGCATCTGGACCAGCCCAGCCGCGCAACTTGGGTTTGCTGAGCGACTTTTGCCCGTGTGGCTTACACTTAGGGGGCGTTCTCAATGAGTTTCGCCGCCGCGCCGGGTCTGCTGTTGCGCAGGGCAAGACGCGAGAAGCGTAGTTTGGTCATTCCAAATAAGCTTCGAGCAACGCAGCCCTGCGCAACAGCAGGCCCGGCCCTTCGGGTTGTGCCTTAAAACGGGCCAGGCTGCGTTGCAGGCCCTGGAAAGGGAACACCATTCCCAGCGGCCTGCGCCTTGCCTGGCCCGTTTTAAGGCGACAACGCGGCGGTGAAACTCATTGAGAACGCCCCCAAATCAAAGCTTATTCCCGAGGGTTGATCATGACCGAGTTGGCGCGTTTGAAGTTCTATGCCACTCAGCCCCACTCTTGCAGCTATCTGCCCGAGGAGCAGGCCACGACCTTGTTCCTCGACCCTAGTCAGCCCATGGATGTGCATGTCTATGCAGACCTGTCTGAAATGGGTTTCCGTCGTAGCGGCGATCATCTTTACCGGCCTCATTGCCAGAATTGCAATGCGTGCGTACCGGCGCGCATCCCTGTGGCGCAATTTTCGCCCAACCGCCAGCAGAAACGCATCTTCAAACGCAACGTCGACCTGCAGGTGCGGCCTGGCAGGCCGCAATTCAGCGAAGAGTATTTCGACCTTTATCAGCGGTATATCGAACAGCGTCACGCCGATGGCGATATGTACCCGCCGAGCCGCGATCAGTTTGCGACGTTCCTGGTACGTGACCTGCCGTTTTCCCGATTCTACGAATTCCGTCTCGAAGGACGACTGGTGGCGGTGGCCGTCACCGACTTGCTGCCGAACGGTCTGTCGGCGGTCTACACCTTCTACGAGCCCGCTGAAGAACGCCGCAGCCTGGGGCGTTATGCGATTCTCTGGCAAATCGCCGAGGCTCAGCGTCTGGGGCTGGAAGCCGTCTATCTGGGCTATTGGATCAAAAACTGCAAAAAGATGAGTTACAAGACTCAATATCGCCCTATCGAACTGCTGATTAATCAGCGCTGGGTCATCCTGAACTAGAGCAAGCCGTAAACCCCTTGGCTTAAACCCCATTTTTCGGGCACAATGCACGCCGCTTTTGCCTGGCGCAGTTGCACCGGGCCATTCATTGGACACCGAGGGCTTTACTGCATGTCGAAAGAAGACAGCTTCGAAATGGAAGGCACTGTCGTCGACACCCTGCCCAACACCATGTTTCGTGTGGAGTTGGAAAATGGGCACGTCGTAACCGCGCATATCTCCGGCAAGATGCGCAAGAACTACATCCGTATTCTTACCGGTGACAAAGTGCGCGTCGAGCTGACGCCCTATGACTTGAGCAAAGGGCGCATCACTTACCGCGCTCGCTAATCAAGTCAATACAAAACGCCCGGTTTATGCCGGGCGTTTTTGTTTGTCTGCGATTTGGTGGGGCTCTTTAGTTTATGGTGTATATCCGTTGCTGCGGTTAGGGCTTCTGGCGGTTTCGCTCTTACAGCGACTCACTTTTCCAGACGCCGGAGTGCCGGCCCAGCGAAAAGTAAGCAAAAGGCTTCGCCCCGGCGTACGGCGCCTCGCTAAAGCTCCGCGTTCCCTCGCTACGGTATCCATCAGGGGGCATCGCCTCCGGTCTGCTTCGCGACGACCTCCTCTCGATGTGTTCGGCTTCGCCGAACGGCGCTAAGCGCCTAATCCCCTGATGAACACCTACGCTCGGCCTGCCGAAGGGGCGAGAGATCAAAAGCAGAATCAAGATCTAAAGCCACAGCAAGATCAAAAGATCGCAGCCTCGTTTCACTCGACAGCTCCTACAGGGGATGGGTGTACACCCACCCTCCACCACTCAACACGCCGAGCGTTAGCTCGCCTGCAGCTCTTGATCTTGCTTTGCCCGCCCTATATCGGGAGGCTGAGTGGAGGTATTCATCTGGGGGGCAGGCGCGCAGCGCCGTTCGACGCAGTCGAACACATCGAGAGGAGGTTGAAGCGAAGCCAACCGGAGGCGATGCCCCCAGGGCGAAACCCTAAGTAGCCGTTACCGCAGCAACGGATATACACCTAAATCTCAAGCATAAAAAAGGCGCCCGAAGGCGCCTTTTCGCTTTACAGCCGTCAGGCCATTTCAGCTGTGGTCTCGAAGTCGAAGGTCAGCTCGCCGTCCTTGAGATCGATGTGAACCACACCGCCATGGTCGGCCAGTTCGCCAAAGAGTATCTCTTCCGCCAGCGGACGCTTGATCTTGTCCTGAATCAAACGCGCCATTGGTCGAGCGCCCATTGCCGTGTCGTAGCCACCCGCTGCAAGCCAGCTGCGCGCCGCGTCCGTCACTTCCAGCTGCACGCGCTTGTCTTCCAGCTGCGCCTGAAGCTCGGTAAGGAACTTGTCCACCACGCTTTTGATGACCTCATGGCTGAGGCGACCAAACTGGATAATGGTGTCCAGACGGTTGCGGAACTCTGGCGTGAAGCTCTTCTTGATCACTTCCATCGCATCGGACGAGTGGTCCTGATGGGTGAAACCGATCGAAGCGCGCGCTGCGGTTTCGGCACCGGCGTTGGTCGTCATGATGACGATCACGTTTCGGAAATCCGCTTTGCGCCCGTTGTTATCGGTGAGCGTACCGTGGTCCATGACCTGCAGCAGCAGGTTAAAGACTTCCGGATGTGCCTTCTCGATTTCATCGAGCAACAGCACGCAGTGAGGTTGCTTGGTGATGGCTTCGGTCAACAGACCGCCCTGATCAAACCCGACATAGCCCGGAGGCGCACCGATCAGACGCGATACGGTGTGGCGCTCCATGTACTCGGACATGTCGAAGCGAACCAGTTCGATACCCAACGCTTTGGCCAGCTGACGCGCCGCTTCGGTTTTACCGACACCGGTAGGCCCTGCGAACAGGAACGAACCGACTGGCTTGTCAGGCGACTTGAGGCCGGCACGGGACAGTTTGATCGCGGTCGACAGTGAGTCGATTGCGGCATCCTGGCCAAATACCGTCAGCTTCAAGTCACGCTCAAGGTTACGCAGCAGCTCTTTGTCGGAGCTGGTGACGTGCTTAGGCGGAATTCGCGCGATTTTCGCGACGATGTCCTCGACCTGAGGCACTTCGATGCGTTTCACGCGTTTCTCGATTGGCTGCAGACGCTGGTAGGCGCCTGCCTCGTCGATGACGTCAATGGCTTTGTCCGGCATGTGCCGGTCATTGATGTAGCGCGAGGCCAGTTCGGCCGCCGCACGCAACGCTTCATCGCTGTATTCGATGTTGTGATGCGCTTCGAAACGACCTTTCAGGCCGCGCAGAATGCCAATGGTGTCTTCCACCGAAGGCTCCGACACATCGACCTTCTGGAAGCGCCGGGCCAATGCACGGTCCTTCTCGAAGATCCCGCGGAATTCCTGGAACGTGGTCGAACCGATGCAACGGATATCACCCGACGACAGCAGCGGCTTGAGCAGATTCGAGGCATCCATGACCCCACCGGACGCAGCACCCGCACCAATGATGGTGTGGATTTCGTCGATGAACAGGATCGCCTGCGGACGTTTTTTCAGCTCATTGAGCAACGCCTTGAAGCGCTTCTCGAAATCGCCGCGGTATTTGGTCCCGGCCAGCAAGGCCCCCAGATCGAGGGAATACACCACGCTGTTGGCCAGCAAGTCCGGCACCTGGTTGTCGACAATGCGTTTGGCCAGTCCTTCGGCAATCGCGGTTTTACCCACGCCTGCCTCGCCCACCAGCAACGGATTGTTTTTGCGACGACGCGCCAGGATCTGCGCAACGCGCTCGACTTCCAGCTCACGGCCTACCAATGGATCGATACGACCCTGGCGCGCGAGTTCGTTGAGGTTGCTGGCATAAGCATCCAGAGGATTGCCTGAAGAAGAAGACTCACCGCCCTCGTCGTCCTGCATATCTTGTTCACCTTCAGAGTGATCGCCATGCCCCGGCACTTTGGAAATGCCGTGTGCGATGTAGTTGACGACATCGATGCGCGCAACGCTCTGCTGTTTCAGCAGGAACACGGCCTGACTCTCTTGCTCACTGAAGATCGCGACCAGTACGTTGGCGCCAGTCACTTCGCGTTTGCCCGAGCTCTGTACGTGAAAGACAGCACGCTGCAGAACACGCTGGAAGCCCAGGGTTGGCTGGGTCTCACGATCCTCGTCATGAACGGGGATCAATGGCGTGGTGGAGTCGATGAACTCCTGCAGATCGTGCTTGAGTTTGTCGAGGTTTGCGCCGCAGGCACGCAAAACGGTGGCGGCAGCCTCATTGTCCAATAGGGCCAGCAGGAGGTGTTCGACGGTCATGAATTCATGACGCTTCGATCGGGCCTCCTTGAAGGCAAGATTGAGGGTGACTTCGAGCTCGCGGTTTAACATAGCTTCACCTCATACCCAAGTGGTCGGCGATTAACCGTCCTTCTCGATTTCACAGAGTAGCGGATGCTGGCTTTCCCTGGCGTACTGGTTGACCTGCATGGCCTTAGTCTCGGCGATGTCGCGGGTAAACACTCCACATACTGCCCGTCCTTCTGTGTGGACGGCCAGCATGACCTTGGTCGCCAGCTCGCGATTCAGGTTAAAAAACACCTCGAGCACTTCGACGACGAAATCCATCGGTGTGTAGTCATCATTGAACAAAACCACCTTGTACATCGGCGGCGCCTGTAAAGCAGGCTTTGCCTCCTGAACAGCAATGCCTGCGGAATCGTCGTCGTGTGAATCAGGGCGATCCTGATTGAATGTTAGTCGAATCTGGCTGATTGCATGCATGGAAAGAAAGGTTCGTCAGTTGTGCGAATACAGTGGTGGGGGCGGCTATGGACGATTTCAACTCCGACTGCCCGGTCAGCTTGACTATCGGGAAAACGGTGTTACAACCAATAGAGCCCACAGTGGGTAAAAAAGGTCCGCGGAGTCAATCTTATTTCCAGGAAATGACTGCGGATGAACTGGATGATACTCCAGTGATGGAGTCTGTTGCAGAGGGATATGGGTATGTCAGTCGGTAAGGTGAAATGGTTCAACAATGCCAAGGGATTCGGTTTCATTAACACCGACACCAGAGAAGGCCGTGACGAAGACGGTCATCTTATTGATTTCTTTGCACACTATTCGGCCATTGAAATGGTCGGATACAAGACTCTCAAGGCCGGGCAACTCGTAAGCTTCGAGATCGTCCAGGGACCCAAAGGGCTGCACGCAGTCAAGATTGGGGCTGCCACGACCGAGAACGAACAGGCCGCTGCCACCCAACAGGAAACAGTGTCGAACTGACGCAACCCGTCATCCAGTCATAAAAAAACCGCCCGAAGGCGGTTTTTTTAATGCCAACTCGCTTACATATGCGAAATCAGCGCATCACCGAACGCCGAAGAAGACAGCAGCTTCGCGCCTTCCATCAGACGGTGGAAGTCATAGGTCACTGTCCTGGCCGAAATCGCGCCATTGGTGCCCTTGATGATCAGATCAGCCGCTTCAGTCCAGCCCATGTGACGCAGCATCATCTCTGCGGACAGGATCAGCGAACCCGGGTTGACCTGGTCCTTGCCAGCGTACTTCGGCGCAGTACCGTGGGTCGCTTCGAACATCGCAATGGTGTCAGACAGGTTGGCACCCGGTGCGATACCGATACCGCCCACTTCCGCCGCCAGGGCGTCGGAGAGGTAGTCGCCGTTCAGGTTCAGGGTCGCGATCACATCGTATTCGGCCGGGCGCAGCAGGATCTGCTGGAGCATGGCGTCGGCGATGGCGTCTTTGACGATAACGTTCTTGCCGGTTTTCGGGTTTTTGAACTGCATCCACGGACCGCCATCGAGCAGGGTCGCGCCGAACTCTTCAGCCGCCACTTCGTAGGCCCATTCCTTGAAGGCACCTTCGGTGAACTTCATGATGTTGCCTTTGTGCACGATGGTCAGCGAGTCGCGGTCATTGTCGACCACATACTGCAGAGCTTTTCGCGCCAGACGCTTGGTGCCTTGCAGCGAAACCGGCTTGATGCCGATACCGCAGTTTTCGTCGAAACGGATCTTGGTGACGCCCATTTCATCTTTAAGGAACTTGATGACTTTGGTCGCTTCCGGCGAACCGGCTTTCCACTCGATACCGGCGTAGATGTCTTCCGAGTTCTCACGGAAGATCGTCATGTCGACGTCGCCTGGCTTCTTGACCGGGCTAGGCACGCCTTCGAACCAGCGCACAGGGCGCAGGCAGACATAAAGGTCGAGTTGCTGACGCAGGGCCACGTTCAGGGAACGGATGCCGCCACCGACCGGGGTGGTCAGAGGGCCCTTGATGGAAACCACGTAATCTTTAACTGCGTCCAGGGTTTCCTGGGGTAGCCAGGTGTCCTGATCGTAAACCTGAGTCGCTTTCTCCCCGGCGTAGACTTCCATCCAGGAAATTTTGCGCTCGCCGCCGTAAGCCTTCTTAACAGCAGCATCGACAACCTTGATCATGACCGGGCTGATATCAACGCCAATACCATCACCTTCGATGAAGGGGATGATCGGGTTGTTAGGAACATTGAGAGAATGGTCCGCGTTGACGGTGATTTTGTCGCCGACTGCTGGAACCTGAATCTTCTTGTATCCCATGCTGAACTCCATTGTTTGGATTGAACATCTGGCTTCGTTCGAGCGTACCCCAGTTAAATCGGCACGCAAACCCTATGTTCCAACCATCTGCCGCAAAGCTGCACAGTTCGCGGCGTACAAGCCTGAAAGCAAAGGGAAAAGCGCCAAACTCAAGCACGGTGCAAGACTCTACGCCCCACTCGCCCCTGCGACCTTTAGACCAATGGACGACAATCGTTGCATATGAACCATCGGCAGATTGCCAGCTACCTATGTATAATGCCGCCCGCTGACCACAGAGTCACGACGGCCGACCTTTCTACTACGAGGCTTTGGGCCCGAAAAAGCCGGACTGTTACCGCAGTCCACCCGCTTGACGCTCGACTGATGCACCCAACATCACCGCGAAGAAATCTCGACATTCGGCTCATGGATGACTTTGAACGAACGCGCTTACCCGGCGCCCCTCGAGTTTTTCTGCGCACGCTTTAGCAAAGAAGAGAGAGTTAATCCGAATATGCCCACCCGCTCGAAGATCATCTATACCTTCACCGACGAAGCTCCCGCCCTCGCCACCTATTCTCTGTTGCCTATCGTAGAGGCCTTCACCGCCTCCGCTGATATCGCCGTGGAAACCCGCGATATCTCTCTTGCAGGGCGCATTCTGGCCAGCTTCCCCGAGCAACTGGGTGACAACGCCGTAGCCGACCACCTCGCCGAACTGGGCGACCTGGCCGTTACGCCTGAAGCCAACATCATCAAGCTGCCGAACATCAGCGCCTCGGTTCCGCAACTGCAAGCCGCGATCAAGGAACTGCAAGCCCAGGGCTTCGCACTGCCTGACTACCCGGAAACCGTGACCAGCGACGCCGACAAGCTCGCCAAATCGCGTTACGACAAGATCAAGGGCAGCGCCGTGAACCCGGTTCTGCGCGAAGGCAACTCCGATCGTCGTGCACCGCTGTCGGTCAAGAACTACGCACGCAAGCACCCGCACAAAATGGGCGCCTGGGCTGCGGACTCCAAGTCCCACGTCGCGCACATGAGCACCGGCGATTTCTACGGCAGCGAAAAAGCTGCCCTGATCGACGCCGCTGACGCCGTTAAAATCGAACTGATCGCTCAAGACGGCACCACCACCGTCCTGAAAGAAAAAACCACCGTGCAAGCCGGTGAGATCCTCGATTGCGCAGTCATGAGCAAAAACGCTCTGCGCAGCTTCATCGCTGCCGAGATCGAAGACGCCAAGCAAAAAGGCGTACTGCTGTCGGTTCACCTGAAAGCCACCATGATGAAGGTCTCCGACCCGATCATGTTCGGCCAGATCGTTGCCGAGTTCTATAAAGACGCACTGACCAAGCACGCTGACGTGCTGGCGCAGATCGGCTTCAACCTGAACAACGGCATCGGCGACCTGTACGCTCGCATCAAGGCTTTGCCGGCCGAGCAACAAGCGCAGATCGAAGCGGACATCCAGGCGGTCTACGCCGCTCGTCCATCGTTGGCCATGGTCAACTCCGACAAAGGCATCACCAACCTGCACGTGCCGAGCGACGTTATCGTCGACGCCTCGATGCCGGCGATGATCCGTGACTCCGGCAAAATGTGGGGCACTGACGGTCAGTTGCACGACACCAAGGCCGTGATCCCGGATCGCTGCTACGCGACCATCTACCAGGCGGTAATCGAAGACTGCAAGCTGCACGGCGCTTTCGATCCAACCACCATGGGCAGCGTGCCAAACGTTGGCCTGATGGCGAAAAAAGCCGAAGAGTACGGCTCGCACGACAAGACTTTCCAGATCAAGTCCAACGGCGTAGTTCGGGTTTCCGATGGCGCTGGCCGCACCCTGCTGGAACAGTCGGTTGAAGCCGGCGACATCTTCCGCATGTGCCAGACCAAAGACGCGCCGATCCAGGACTGGGTCAAACTGGCCGTCAACCGTGCTCGCGCAAGCGCAACTCCAGCAATCTTCTGGCTGGACCCAATGCGCGCCCACGACGGTGTAGTGATCGAGAAAGTTCAGGCTTACCTGAAGGATCACGACACCTCCGGCCTGGACATCCGCATCATGTCGCCAGTCGACGCGATGGCGTTCACCCTGGGTCGCACTCGCGAAGGCAAGGACACCATCTCGGTGACCGGCAACGTACTGCGCGACTACCTGACTGACCTGTTCCCGATCATGGAACTGGGCACCAGCGCCAAGATGCTGTCGATCGTGCCGCTGATGAACGGCGGTGGCCTGTTCGAAACCGGCGCTGGCGGTTCGGCACCGAAGCACGTTCAGCAACTGCTGGAAGAGAACTTCCTGCGCTGGGATTCCCTGGGCGAGTTCCTGGCCCTGGCCGCTTCCCTTGAGCACCTGGGTGTGACCTACAACAACCCTAAAGCGCTGGTGCTGGCCAAGACCCTGGATCAGGCCACCGGCCAGTTCCTGGACAACAACAAGTCGCCATCGCGCAAAGTCGGCAACATCGACAACCGCGGCAGCCACTTCTACCTGGCGCTGTACTGGGCTCAAGCCCTGGCTGCCCAGACCGAAGACACTGCACTGCAAGCGCAGTTCGGCGAACTGGCCAAGACCCTGACCGAGAACGAAGCAACCATCGTTGCCGAGCTCAACGCCGTTCAGGGCAAGCCAGTGGACATCGGCGGTTACTACCACGCCAATGCCGAGCTGATCAGCAAGGCCATGCGCCCAAGCAACACCTTCAACGCCGCGATCGCTGCGCTGGTTTAAGGTTGTAAGGATGCAAAGAAGCCCCGGCCCTGTGCCGGGGTTTCTGTTTCTGGCACACATCCAATGTGAACACCGGACCAATGTGGGAGCGGGCTTGCTCGCGAATGCGGTTTATCATTCAACATTCATGCTGGCTGACCCACCGCTTTCGCGAGCAAGCCCGCTCCCACATTGATCTTTGTTCCAACATAGAAAATCGAGGAAGCTTTATGGATTGGCTACCCCACATCACCGTCGCCACCATCGTCGAAGACAACGGCCGCTTCCTGATGGTCGAAGAAACCAAGCACGGACGAACGGTACTCAACCAGCCCGCCGGTCACCTCGACCCGGACGAAACCCTGATCGAGGCCGCCGTACGCGAAACCCTCGAAGAAACCGGCTGGGACGTCGAGCCGACCGGCGTGGTGGGCATTTACCTCTACACCGCCCCGAGCAACGGCGTGACTTATCAGCGGGTCTGCTTCACCGCAAAACCGCTCAAACATCACCCCGACTATCAACTGGACGACGGCATCGTCGGCGCAAAATGGCTGACGCGTGACGAACTGCTGGCACAGCGCGCAAACTGGCGCAGTGAGCTGATCATCCGCTGTATTGATGATTATCTGGACGGTCAACACTTCGCTCTCGAACTGATCCGCCCTTCTCTTTAGCCTTGCGGGCTTGGGCCTGTTAGAATCGCGTCCTTTTTCAAGACACTCATTGAATCCCTATGCGTGATCCAGCCCCTTCTGACACACAAAAGAAGCGCGTCATTGTCGGCATGTCCGGCGGCGTGGACTCTTCCGTTTCCGCTCTCCTGCTGATCGAGCAGGGTTATGAGGTGGAAGGCCTGTTCATGAAGAACTGGGAAGAAGACGATGGAACGGAATACTGCACCGCCATGGATGACTTGGCGGACGCTCAGGCCGTGTGCGACAAGATTGGTATCAAACTGCATACCGCCAACTTCGCCGCCGAATACTGGGACAACGTGTTCGAGCACTTCCTGGCCGAATACAAGGCCGGTCGCACGCCGAACCCGGACATCCTCTGCAACCGCGAGATCAAGTTCAAGGCGTTCCTCGATTACGCCATGATGCTCGGCGCCGACCTGATCGCCACCGGTCACTACGTGCGTCGCCGCGACATCGATGGTCGCACCGAGCTGCTCAAGGGCCTGGACCCGAACAAGGACCAGAGCTACTTCCTGCACGCCGTTGGCGGCGAACAGATCGCCAAGACCCTGTTCCCGGTCGGCGAGCTGGAAAAACCTGAAGTCCGCGCGATTGCCGAGAAACACGAACTCGCCACCGCGAAGAAAAAGGATTCCACCGGGATCTGCTTTATCGGCGAACGCCGCTTCAGCGACTTCCTCAAGCAATACCTGCCGGCCCAGCCAGGCGAGATCAAGACCACCGAAGGTGAAGTCATCGGCCGTCACCACGGCTTGATGTATCACACCATCGGCCAGCGTCAGGGCCTGGGCATCGGCGGCCTGAAAGACGCCAGTGACGAGCCGTGGTACGTGCTGATCAAAGACCTTGAACACAACGAATTGATCGTTGGCCAAGGCAATGACCACCCGTATCTGTTCTCCCGCGCCCTGCTCGCTTCAGACATCTATTGGGTCAACCCGATCGACCTGAGCGAACCACGCCGATTGACCGCCAAAGTCCGCTATCGCCAAAGCGACCAGCCGTGCACGCTGGAAAAAACCGCCACCGGCTACCGCGCGACCTTCGATGACCCGCAACGCGCGGTCACCCCAGGCCAGTCCGTGGTGTTCTACGACGGTGAAATCTGCCTCGGCGGCGGCGTGATCGAAGTTGCGGAGCCGTGGACCAGCAAAGGCACTCCTCAAGGCGAGCAGCAATGAGCCCGACTCAGGAGCAACTGACGGCACTGGGCGGCGTGTTCCTCGCCGCCGTGCTGGTCGACAAGATCGCCAAGACCGGCCAGACCGCCGAAGCCGGCCTGACCTGCATGCTCGGCAGCCTGCTGATTCGCGACCCCAAAGACACCCTGGAAGTCTACGGCGGCGACGACATCAATCTGCGTGAAGGTTACCGCGCACTGATCGGCGCCCTGGAACGCGACCCAAGCACCCTTCAGCGCGAACCGCTGCGCTATGCGTTGGCGATGCTCGGTCTGGAGCGTCAACTGGCCAAGCGCAACGACATGCTGGACGTAATCGGCAAGCGTCTGCCGCAGATTCAGTCTCAGGTTGAGCACTTCGGTCCGGCGCACGAAAACGTCATTGCGGCGTGCGGCGCCCTGTACCAGGACACCCTGAGCACCCTGCGCCAGCGAATTCAGGTCCACGGCGACATGCGCAACCTGCAGCAACCGAGCAACGCTTCGAAAATCCGCGCCCTGTTACTGGCCGGGATTCGATCGGCGCGCCTGTGGCGGCAGCTGGGCGGCCATCGCTGGCAGTTGGTGATCAGCCGTCGCAAGTTACTGAAAGAGCTTTACCCGCTGATGCGCAGCAGCTGAACCGCGCCCGCAAGACCATTTGTAATTTGTAACGCGTAAGACGCTGGTCAGTTGGCAACGGACCGGCGGATTTTTTCATGTATGATACGCGCCCCATTTCGTTGCCCGACTGTCCGAGAACACCCCATGCAGCTTTCTTCGCTCACTGCGGTTTCCCCTGTTGACGGCCGCTACGCCGGCAAAACCCAGGCCCTGCGCCCAATTTTCAGCGAATACGGTCTGATCCGTGCTCGCGTTCTGGTTGAAGTGCGCTGGCTCCAGCGCCTGGCCGCTCACCCTGGCATCAGCGAAGTGCCGGCGTTTTCCGCCGAAGCCAACGCTGTGCTGAACACCCTGGCGGAAAACTTCGCTCTGGAGCACGCCGAGCGTGTCAAAGAGATCGAGCGCACCACTAACCACGACGTCAAAGCCATCGAATACCTGCTCAAAGAGCAAGCGGCCAAGCTGCCGGAACTGGCCGCTGTCAGCGAATTCATCCACTTTGCCTGCACTAGCGAGGACATCAACAACCTGTCCCACGCCCTGATGCTGCGCGAAGGCCGTGATGACGTGATGCTGCCGCTGATGCGCCAGACCGCCGAAGCCATCCGCGAACTGGCCATCCGTTTCGCTGACGTGCCGATGCTGTCGCGCACCCACGGTCAACCGGCCTCGCCGACCACCCTGGGCAAAGAGCTGGCAAACGTGGTTTACCGTCTGGAGCGTCAAATCGCTCAAGTCGCTGCCGTTCCGCTGCTGGGCAAGATCAACGGCGCTGTCGGCAACTACAACGCTCACCTGTCGGCCTACCCTGAGATCGACTGGGAAGAAAACGCCCGCGCCTTCATCGAAGACGAGCTGGGCCTGGGCTTCAACCCGTACACCACGCAGATCGAACCGCACGATTACATCGCCGAGCTGTTCGACGCGATCGCGCGCTTCAACACCATCCTGATCGACTTCGACCGCGACATCTGGGGCTACATCTCCCTGGGCTATTTCAAACAGCGCACCATCGCTGGCGAAATCGGTTCGTCGACCATGCCGCACAAGGTCAACCCGATCGACTTCGAAAACTCCGAAGGCAACCTGGGCATCGCCAACGCACTGTTCCAGCATTTGGCGAGCAAGCTGCCGATCTCCCGCTGGCAGCGCGACCTGACCGACTCCACCGTATTGCGCAACCTCGGTGTCGGCTTCGCCCACAGCGTGATCGCGTACGAAGCCAGTCTGAAAGGCATCAGCAAACTCGAGCTCAACGCTCAGAAGATTGCTGCCGACCTGGACGCTTGCTGGGAAGTATTGGCCGAGCCAATCCAGACCGTGATGCGTCGCTACAACATCGAAAATCCGTACGAAAAGCTGAAAGAGTTGACCCGTGGCAAGGGCATCAGCCCTGAAGCACTGCAAACTTTCATCGACGGTCTGGACATGCCAGCCGCGGCCAAGGCCGAGCTGAAACTGCTCACCCCGGCGAACTACATCGGCAACGCTGTAGAGCAAGCCAAACGCATCTGATCGACCGCTTCACCCTTTTGAGACGCCCGGCAGCGCCGGGCGTTTTTATTCCCGTCTGAAAAGTGCTTTTTTTCAATAGGTTACACATGAATCCTGACATTCCTCTTCAACTTCTGGGCGGCATCACGGCGCGCGAATTCCTGCGCGACTACTGGCAGAAAAAACCCCTGCTCATCCGTCAGGCGATTCCTGAATTCGAAAGCCCGATCGACGCCGACGAACTGGCCGGCCTGGCGCTGGAAGAGGAAGTCGAATCGCGCCTGGTGATCGAGCACGGCGAGCGCCCTTGGGAATTGCGCCGCGGCCCGTTCGCTGAAGACGAGTTCAGCAAACTGCCGGAACGCGACTGGACCCTGCTGGTACAAGCGGTCGACCAATTCGTGCCGGAAGTCAGCGAACTGCTGGAAAACTTCCGCTTTTTGCCAAGCTGGCGCGTCGACGACGTGATGATCAGCTTCGCCGCCCCGGGTGGCAGCGTGGGTCCGCACTTCGATAACTACGATGTGTTCCTGCTGCAAGGTCACGGCAAGCGCAACTGGAAAATCGGCCAGATGTGCGACTCCGAAAGCAAGCTGCTGCCACACGCCGACCTGCGCATCCTCGCCGACTTCGAAGCCACCGATGAGTGGGTTCTGGAACCGGGCGACATGCTTTACCTGCCGCCGCGTCTGGCACATTGCGGCGTTGCGGTGGATGACTGCATGACCTACTCGGTCGGCTTCCGCGCCCCGAGCGCCTCTGAAGTGCTGACTCACTTCACCGACTTCCTCAGCCAGTTCCTGACCGATGAAGAGCGTTACACCGATGCCGACGCGCTGCCGGCGGTTGATCCGCACCAGATTCAGCACGACGCCCTTGATCGCCTGAAAGCATTGCTGGCCGAGCACATGAGCGATGAGCGCCTGCTGCTGACCTGGTTCGGCCAGTACATGACCGAGCCGCGCTACCCGGAGCTGGTCGTCGGCCCGGAAGAAGTCGAAGAAGAAGACTTCCTCGCCAGCCTTGAACAAGGCGCCGTGCTGATCCGCAACCCGAGCGCACGCATGGCCTGGTCCGAAGTCGATGACGACCTGCTGCTGTTCGCCAGTGGCCAGAGCCGTTACCTGCCGGGCAAACTGCGCGAGCTGCTGAAACTGATCTGCGCCGCCGACGCCCTGCACACCGACAACCTCGGTGACTGGCTGAACGACGAAGACGGCCGCGGCCTGCTGTGCGAGCTGGTCAAGCAAGGCAGCCTGGGGTTCGCTGATGAATAAAATCCACGTTCGTGTCGCAGACTGGCAAAAGGACAACGCCGAGATCCGGCGCATTCGTGAGACGGTGTTCATCGCCGAGCAATCCGTTCCGCCTGAGCTGGAATGGGATGCTGATGACGCAACGGCGGTGCATTTTCTGGCCTTCGAAGGCGACTTTCCGATTGGCACCGCCCGCCTGCTGCCCGATGGCCACGTCGGCCGGGTGTCGGTGCTGAAAGACTGGCGCGGATTGAAAGTCGGCGATGCGCTGATGCAAGCGGTGATCGGTGAAGCCGAGAAGCGCGGACTGAAGCAGCAGATGCTGAGCGCACAGGTACAAGCCACGGCGTTCTATGAGCGCCTGGGCTTCAGCCTGGTCAGTGAGGAATTCCTGGAAGCAGGCATTCCGCATGTGGACATGGTAAGGCACTCAGCCTGACACCGAGGTGCCCTCATCGCGAGCAAGCTCGCTCCCACAGGGTTTTAGGTGTTGCCACAGAATGCAGCAACACCATTGATCCACTGTGGGAGCGAGCTTGCTCGCGATGAGGCCCGCAAGAACACACAAAACGCCCCGTCTTCAACCGATGCCGGGGCGTTTTGCTGTCTACGATTCAACTTGCCCCACGCCGGGCCGACAAACTGGCAATATCAACACTTCAAGATGTCGGAGATAACGGATATGTCCCTACGCACCCTGCTCACCACGTTGCTGCTGAGCTGCAGTTTTTCGGCCATGGCAGCCACCGAGATCGTGCCACTGAACTACCGTACCAGTGCCGACATGCTGCCGATGGCCCAGGATTTCATCGGCAAGGAGGGCCAGGTCAGCGCCTACGGCAACCAACTGATCGTCAATGCCGATCAGCGCAAGATCGACGAACTTAAAGCCTTGATCATGCAACTCGATGTGGCCGCCAAACGTCTGCTGATCACTGTCGACACCAACGAAAACAACTTCCAGGGCGATCAGGGTTACTCGGTAAACGGTGCGAAACCGAGCCAGACTCGCATCATCAACCGCAGCACCGACAGCCGTGACGGCGGGATTCAGCAGATCCAGGCCAGCGAAGGCGCGCCGGCACTGATCCAGGTCGGCCAAAGCGTCCCGCTCACCAGCACTCAGACCGATTCCTACGGCGACCTGCGCAGCAAGACCGAATACCGCAACGTCACCCAGGGTTTCTACGTCACCGCCAGCGTCACCGGCGACATCGTTCACTTGGCGATCAGTACCAATCGTGACCGCATGAGCCAGGAACGCCCCGATGTAGTGAATGTGCAAAGTACCGACACAACTGTCACAGGACGCTTGGGTGAATGGATCACCCTGGCCGGCATGAACCGCCAGACTCAGGCCGACAAACAGGGCCAGACCCGCAGCTACTCGACTCAGGGCCGGGATGACATGACCCTGCGGGTGAAAGTCGATACTTTGGACTAAACCACCGAAAACTGACTGATTAGTCGTATTAGACCAAAGATGTAGTGCCATAAAAAAAGCACTACAAAACGTTTGACGATACAAAAAAGCAAAGGCATGATGGCCTCGCTCCCGCTAATCAGGGGCCCTGGCAAGGGCCTTCGAGGCGCCGTTCGCACCAACCCCGCGAGCCGCTTCGTGTCTGTACCGCCCACAAGGTGTGTTTGACGAGGTTGCCGACTGGAACGAAGTTGTCCCGAGGGACGGAAGCGTAATTAGGTAACCCGGCTCCACACTGAAGTTCGTACCAAGGCCCACGACGCCCGAATGCGCTCGCCAGTTCGCCCTTACCTGCTCACTTCCCCTCGAGCCCATCGTTCATCCCGTCGCCTACCCCGCCGAATCCGACTTGACCACCTAAGCTTCTGGTCAGCGAGCAGCCTTTTACGCACGTCTTAATGCGTACTTGGCAGGAGCAGGAATTTTCCACCCCAGACCTATGCGACGAGGTTTATCTCCATGGCACTGACACGCGAACAGCAAATTGCAGCCCTCGAAAAAGATTGGGCTGAAAACCCACGCTGGAAAGGCGTGACACGCGCTTACTCCGCTGCTGACGTCGTCCGCCTGCGTGGCTCGGTTCAACCTGAGCACACCTTTGCAAAACTGGGCGCCGAGAAGCTCTGGAACCTGGTGACCCAGGGTGCCAAGCCGTCCTTCCGTCCTGAGAAAGATTTCGTCAACTGCATGGGCGCCCTGACCGGCGGCCAGGCTGTACAACAAGTTAAAGCCGGTATCCAGGCGATCTACCTGTCGGGCTGGCAAGTCGCTGCGGACAACAACTCCGCCGAATCGATGTACCCGGACCAGTCGCTGTACCCGGTGGATTCGGTTCCAACCGTGGTCAAGCGCATCAACAACTCGTTCCGTCGTGCTGACCAGATCCAGTGGAAAGCCGGTAAAGGCCCGGGCGACGAAGGCTACATCGACTACTTCGCTCCAATCGTGGCGGACGCTGAAGCCGGTTTCGGCGGCGTACTGAACGCTTACGAGCTGATGAAGAGCATGATCGAAGCAGGCGCCGCCGGTGTTCACTTCGAAGACCAACTGGCTTCCGTGAAAAAATGTGGCCACATGGGCGGCAAGGTACTGGTTCCTACCCAGGAAGCTGTACAGAAGCTGACCGCTGCCCGTCTGGCGGCTGACGTTGCCGGTACTCCGACCATCATCCTGGCTCGTACCGACGCTAACGCGGCTGACCTGCTGACTTCCGATTGCGACCCGTACGACCAGCCATTCGTGACTGGCGAACGTACCCAGGAAGGCTTCTACAAAGTGCGCGCTGGCCTGGACCAGGCGATCGCTCGCGGCCTGGCTTACGCTCCGTACGCCGATCTGATCTGGTGCGAAACCGCCAAGCCGGATCTGGACGAGGCTCGTCGCTTCGCTGAAGCGATCAAAAAGGAATACCCGGACCAACTGCTGTCGTACAACTGCTCGCCTTCCTTCAACTGGAAGAAAAACCTGGACGACGCGACCATCGCCAAGTTCCAGCGCGAACTGTCTGCCATGGGTTACAAGCACCAGTTCATCACCCTGGCCGGCATTCACAACATGTGGCACAGCATGTTCAACCTGGCGCACGACTACGCCCGTAACGACATGACCGCCTACGTGAAGCTGCAAGAGCAAGAGTTCGCTGACGCTGCCAAGGGTTACACCTTCGTGGCTCACCAGCAGGAAGTGGGCACCGGCTACTTCGACGACATGACCACTGTGATTCAAGGTGGCTCGTCTTCGGTAACCGCGCTGACCGGTTCGACTGAAGAAGAACAGTTCCACTGATCCGATTCGCCTGAGCAAACGGCCGTTGCGGACCGGATAGAAAGCTAACCGCAACGTCGCACATCTGACGCCCCGACTGGTTCGGGGCGTTTTTTTTGCCTGTGATTTCACAAACACCATCAATCCCTGTGGGAGCGGGCTTGCCCGCGATGGCGGAATGTCAAGTACAACTTCGACTGGACGGCCGCCATCGCGTGCAAGCTCGCTCCCACATGGATCAGATAACCGCGAGAAAATCATTGATCCAGAGCAGTTTTTCGATCAGGAAAAGAAGGTAAAACTACCCAGAGCGCTACTTGCAGTAACGCGCATATATGACAACTTTCTGGCCACCCACCCGTTAAACAGTTTAAAAACCACCTCAAACAATATTGATTATCATTTAGACGCAACTATGTTCGTTACATTCCCTACAAAACATAATTGATGAAATGCCAGCTAATGCCCGAACCGCATGGGCTACAGGGTTCTGGAGGTGCGCTATGTCCTTATTCCTATAAATAATTTCGCTATCTGAATTTTACTTGCACGGTGATGTGCCATAAAATCAGCGGGATTGATTGCTGCGACATATCGTCACTGCTTTGTTTCTTTTCAAGCTCAGAGACCTTTGCTCTCTGTTAAGGATTACCAGCATGCCCGAAGCGACAGGACTCATGGCCCACAACTGGGGCTTTGCCATTTTCCTTCTGGGCGTCGTCGGCCTTTGTGCCTTCATGCTCGGCGTCTCCAGCCTCCTCGGGTCAAAAGCCTGGGGCCGCAGCAAAAACGAACCGTTCGAATCCGGCATGCTACCTACAGGTGGCGCCCGTCTGCGGCTCTCAGCCAAATTCTATCTGGTCGCGATGCTCTTCGTGATCTTCGATATCGAAGCCCTTTTTCTCTTTGCCTGGTCTGTGTCCGTCCGCGAAAGCGGCTGGACCGGATTCGTCGAAGCTCTCGTTTTCATAGCAATTCTGTTGGCAGGCCTTGTCTACCTATTCCGAGTGGGCGCCCTTGACTGGGCTCCGGAAGCTCGTCGTAAGCGGCAAGCGAAGCTGAAACAATGAGGCTTTGGCAATGCAATACAATCTCACCAGGATCGACCCCGATGCTCCTAACGAGCAGTATCCGATTGGCGAACGGGAAACCGTTTCCGATCCGTTAGAAGATCAAGTCCACAAAAACATTTTCATGGGCAAGCTCGAAGACGTGCTTAACGGCACGATCAACTGGGGGCGCAAGAACTCCCTGTGGCCGTATAACTTCGGTCTTTCGTGCTGCTACGTGGAAATGACCACCGCCTTCACGGCGCCTCACGACATCGCGCGCTTTGGCGCCGAGGTTATCCGGGCATCGCCGCGTCAGGCGGATTTCATGGTTATCGCCGGTACCTGCTTCATCAAGATGGCGCCGATCATTCAGCGTCTCTACGAGCAAATGCTCGAACCTAAATGGGTTATCTCCATGGGTTCGTGCGCCAACTCCGGTGGCATGTACGACATCTACTCCGTCGTTCAAGGGGTGGACAAGTTCCTGCCCGTGGACGTCTACGTGCCTGGCTGCCCGCCCCGTCCTGAAGCTTTTCTGCAAGGCTTGATGCTGTTGCAGGAGTCCATTGGACAGGAGCGTCGTCCGCTTTCCTGGGTCGTTGGCGATCAAGGCGTATACCGCGCCGAGATGCCTTCGCAAAAGGAACAGCGCCGCGAACAGCGAATCGCAGTCACCAACCTGCGCAGCCCCGACGAAGTCTGATCCAGACCTGCTTCTTTTATAGAACGAGACACTGGCTTCATTCTTTACGTTGACCGAAAGCGATAAATAACCATGACTACAGGCAGTGCTCTGTACATCCCGCCTTATAAGGCAGACGACCAGGATGTGGTCGTCGAACTGAACAACCGTTTTGGCCCCGAGGCGTTCACCGCCCAGCCTACCCGCACCGGCATGCCGGTGCTTTGGGTTGCCCGCGCCAAACTCGTCGAAGTCCTGACCTTCCTGCGTAACCTGCCCAAGCCGTACGTCATGCTCTATGACCTGCACGGCGTGGACGAGCGTCTGCGCACCAAGCGTCAAGGGCTGCCAAGCGGCGCCGACTTCACTGTGTTCTATCACTTGATGTCGATCGAACGTAATAGTGACGTAATGATCAAGGTCGCCTTGTCCGAGAGCGACCTCAGCGTGCCGACCGTGACCGGCATCTGGCCGAACGCCAACTGGTACGAGCGTGAAGTGTGGGACATGTACGGCATCAACTTTGCCGGTCACCCGCACCTGACCCGCATCATGATGCCGCCGACCTGGGAAGGTCACCCGCTGCGCAAGGACTTCCCGGCCCGTGCCACCGAGTTCGACCCGTTCAGCCTGACCCTGGCCAAGCAACAGCTTGAAGAAGAAGCTGCGCGCTTCAAGCCTGAAGACTGGGGCATGAAGCGTTCCGGTGCGAACGAGGACTACATGTTCCTCAACCTCGGTCCTAACCACCCTTCCGCGCACGGTGCGTTCCGCATCATTCTGCAGCTGGACGGTGAAGAGATCGTCGATTGCGTGCCGGACGTCGGTTACCACCACCGTGGTGCCGAGAAGATGGCCGAGCGTCAGTCCTGGCACAGCTTCATTCCGTACACCGACCGTATCGACTACCTCGGCGGCGTGATGAACAACCTGCCGTACGTGCTCTCGGTCGAGAAGCTGGCCGGTATCAAGGTGCCTGAGAAGGTCGACGTCATCCGCATCATGATGGCCGAGTTCTTCCGGATCACCAGCCACCTGCTGTTCCTGGGGACTTACATCCAGGACGTCGGCGCCATGACCCCGGTGTTCTTCACGTTCACCGACCGTCAGAAGGCGTACACGGTGATCGAAGCCATTACCGGCTTCCGTCTGCACCCGGCCTGGTACCGCATCGGTGGCGTCGCTCACGACCTGCCGCGCGGCTGGGAAAAACTGGTGAAAGACTTCATCGAGTGGATGCCAAAGCGTCTGGACGAATACCAGAAAGCAGCACTGGACAACAGCATCCTGCGTGGCCGGACCATCGGCGTCGCCGCCTACAACACCAAAGAAGCCCTGGAATGGGGCGTCACCGGTTCCGGCCTGCGTTCGACCGGTTGCGATTTCGACCTGCGTAAAGCTCGCCCGTACTCCGGTTACGAGAACTTCGAATTCGAAGTGCCGCTGGCCGCCAATGGCGATGCCTACGACCGTTGCATCGTGCGTGTCGAAGAAATGCGCCAGAGCCTGAAGATCATCGAGCAGTGCATGCGCAACATGCCGGAAGGCCCGTACAAGGCGGATCACCCGCTAACCACGCCGCCGCCCAAAGAGCGCACCCTGCAGCACATCGAGACCCTGATCACGCACTTCCTGCAAGTTTCGTGGGGCCCGGTCATGCCGGCCAACGAATCCTTCCAGATGATCGAAGCGACCAAGGGCATCAACAGTTATTACCTGACGAGCGATGGCGGCACCATGAGCTACCGCACCCGGATTCGCACCCCAAGCTTCCCGCACCTGCAGCAGATCCCTTCGGTGATCAAAGGCAGCATGGTCGCGGACTTGATTGCGTACCTGGGTAGTATCGATTTCGTTATGGCCGACGTGGACCGCTAAGCATGAACAGCACGCTTATCCAGACAGACCGTTTCGCCCTGAGCGAAACCGAGCGCTCGGCCATCGAGCACGAGCTGCATCACTACGAAGACCCGCGCGCGGCGTCGATCGAAGCCCTGAAGATCGTCCAGAAGGAACGTGGCTGGGTGCCTGACGGCGCGCTCTACGCCATCGGCGAAATTCTTGGCATCCCGGCCAGCGACGTGGAAGGCGTGGCGACGTTCTATAGCCAGATCTTCCGTCAGCCGGTCGGCCGTCACATCATTCGCGTCTGCGACAGCATGGTCTGCTACATCGGCGGCCATGAATCCGTTGTCAGCGAAATCCAGAGCAATCTGGGCATCGGCCTGGGTCAGACCACCGCCGACGGTCGTTTCACCCTGCTGCCGGTCTGCTGCCTCGGCAACTGCGACAAGGCGCCGGCGTTGATGATCGACGACGACACTTTCGGTGATGTGCAGCCTGCCGGCGTTGCCAAATTGCTCGAGGGCTACGTATGACCCTGACTTCCTTCGGTCCAGCCAACCGCATCAAGCGTTCGGCCGAGACTCACCCGCTCACCTGGCGTCTGCGTGACGACGGCGAAGCTGTCTGGCTCGACGAGTACCAGGCCAAGAACGGTTACGCGGCTGCGCGCAAGGCTTTCGCCGACATGGCTCAGGACGACATCGTCCAGACCGTGAAAGACTCCGGTCTTAAAGGTCGCGGCGGTGCCGGCTTCCCCACGGGCGTGAAGTGGGGCCTGATGCCCAAAGACGAATCCATCAACATCCGCTATCTGCTGTGCAACGCGGACGAGATGGAACCGAACACCTGGAAAGACCGCATGTTGATGGAGCAACTGCCCCATCTGCTGATCGAAGGCATGCTGATCAGTGCTCGCGCGCTGAAAACCTACCGTGGCTACATCTTCCTGCGTGGCGAATACACCACCGCCGCCAAGCACCTGAACCGTGCAGTGGAAGAAGCCAAGGCAGCGGGCCTTTTGGGTAAAAACATTCTGGGCAGCGGCTTCGATTTCGAGCTGTTCGTCCACACCGGCGCCGGACGTTACATCTGCGGTGAAGAAACCGCACTGATCAACTCCCTCGAAGGCCGCCGCGCCAACCCGCGCTCCAAGCCGCCCTTCCCTGCGGCCGTTGGCGTGTGGGGCAAGCCGACCTGCGTGAACAACGTTGAAACCCTGTGCAACGTGCCGGCGATCATTGCCGACGGCGTGGACTGGTACAAATCGTTGGCCCGCGAAGGCAGTGAAGACATGGGCACCAAGCTCATGGGCTTCTCCGGCAAGGTCAAGAACCCGGGCCTGTGGGAATTGCCGTTCGGCGTCACCGGTCGCGAGTTGTTCGAAGACTACGCCGGCGGCATGCGCGACGGTTACAAGCTCAAGTGCTGGCAGCCAGGTGGCGCCGGTACCGGTTTCCTGTTGCCGGAACACCTGGACGCACAAATGTACGCCGGCGGCATCGCCAAAGTGGGCACCCGTATGGGTACCGGCCTGGCCATGGCGGTGGACGACAGCGTCAACATGGTTTCCCTGTTGCGCAACATGGAAGAGTTCTTCTCCCGCGAATCCTGTGGCTTCTGCACCCCGTGCCGTGACGGTTTGCCGTGGAGCGTCAAGCTTCTACGCGCGATCGAGAACGGTGAAGGGCAAGCCGGCGATATCGAGACCCTGCTGGGTCTGGTCGGCTTCCTCGGCCCGGGCAAGACCTTCTGTGCTCACGCACCGGGCGCCGTGGAGCCGTTGGGCAGCGCAATCAAATACTTCCGCCATGAGTTCGAAGCCGGCATCGCGCCTACCAGCGCCGTCGTCCCGCCTCTGGCAAGGCCGATCGTAGTCGGCGCGTAAACGCTTAAAAAAGCGAAGGGTCCGTGCCCTTCGCTTTGTCGTGTGATGACGCCGCAAGCGGCTGTGTTGATTCACGCGAATAACAAGATTCCATTAGCCACGCCCGCTGACACCGGGCCAACGAAGAACTTTGAACCATGGCCACTATCCACGTAGACGGCAAAGAGCTCGAAGTCGATGGGGCAGACAACCTGTTACAGGCATGTCTGTCGCTAGGCCTCGATATCCCTTATTTCTGCTGGCACCCAGCCCTAGGCAGCGTTGGCGCTTGCCGCCAGTGCGCGGTCAAGCAGTACACCGACGAGAACGACAAGCGTGGTCGGATCGTCATGTCCTGCATGACCCCCGCCACCGACGGCAGCTGGATCTCCATCGACGACGAAGAAGCGAAAGTGTTTCGCGCCAGCGTCGTCGAATGGCTGATGACCAACCACCCTCACGACTGCCCGGTCTGTGAAGAAGGCGGTCACTGCCACCTGCAAGACATGACCGTGATGACCGGCCACAACGAGCGCCGTTATCGCTTCACCAAGCGTACCCACCAGAACCAGGATCTCGGCCCGTTCATCGGTCACGAAATGAACCGCTGCATCGCCTGCTACCGCTGCGTGCGCTTCTATAAGGACTACGCCGGCGGCACCGATCTCGGTGTGTTCGGCGCCCACGACAACGTGTACTTCGGTCGCGTTGAAGACGGCACCCTGGAAAGCGAGTTCTCCGGCAACCTCACCGAGGTCTGCCCGACCGGTGTGTTCACCGACAAGACTCACTCCGAGCGCTACAACCGCAAGTGGGACATGCAGTTCTCGCCGAGCATCTGCCATGGCTGCTCCAGCGGTTGCAACATCTCCCCGGGCGAGCGCTACGGTGAACTGCGTCGTATCGAAAACCGTTTCAACGGTTCGGTAAACCAGTACTTCCTGTGCGACCGTGGCCGTTTCGGCTATGGCTACGTCAACCGCAAGGATCGCCCGCGTCAGGCATTACTGGCCAACGGCGCCAAGCTGACCCTCGACGAAGCGCTGGATAAAGCCGCCGACCTGCTGCGCGGTCGCAACATCGTCGGTATCGGTTCGCCGCGTGCCAGCCTCGAAAGCAACTACGCGTTGCGCGAGCTGGTCGGTGCCGAGCACTTCTACTCCGGTATCGAAGCCGCCGAGCTGGAACGCATTCGTCTGGTCATGCAGGTGCTCAAAGACAGCCCGCTGCCGATCCCGAACATGCGCGACATCGAAGACCACGATGCGATCTTCGTCCTCGGTGAAGACCTGACCCAGACCGCTGCGCGTATGGCCCTGTCCCTGCGTCAATCGGTCAAAGGCAAAGCCGAAGACATGGCCGACGCCATGCGCGTTCAGCCTTGGCTCGACGCCGCCGTGAAGAACATCGGTCAGAACGCTCTGAACCCGCTGTTCATCGCCAGCCTGGCTGAAACCAAGCTCGACGACATCGCTGAAGAATGCGTTCACGCTGCGCCAGACGACCTGGCCCGCATCGGTTTCGCCGTGGCTCACGCCCTCGACGCCAGCGCGCCTGCCGTTGAAGGTCTGGACGCTGAAGCCCTCGAGCTGGCCAAGCGCATTGCCGACGCCCTGCTCGCCGCCAAGCGTCCGCTGATCATTGCCGGTACCTCGTTGGGTTCCAAGGCGCTGATCGAAGCCGCGGCAAACATCGCCAAGGCCCTGAAGCTGCGCGAGAAGAACGGCTCCATTAGCCTGATCGTGCCAGAGGCCAACAGCCTCGGCCTGGCCATGCTCGGTGGCGACTCGGTCGATGCCGCGCTGCAAGCGGTGATCGACGGCAAAGCCGACGCTATCGTCGTGCTGGAAAACGATCTGTACACCCGAACTGACAAAGCCAAGGTCGATGCTGCCCTGAACGCCGCGAAAGTGGTGATCGTGGCGGACCATCAGAAGACCGCCACCAGCGATCGCGCGCACCTGGTTCTGCCAGCCGCCAGCTTCGCTGAAGGCGACGGTACGCTGGTCAGCCAGGAAGGCCGCGCCCAGCGCTTCTTCCAGGTCTTCGACCCGACTTACCTCGACGCAAGCATCATGGTTCACGAAGGCTGGCGCTGGCTGCATGCCCTGCGCGCCACCCTGTTGAACCAGCCGATCGACTGGACCCAACTGGACCACGTCACCGCTGCCTGCGCCGCCAGCACTCCGCAACTGGCCGGCATTGTCAGCGCCGCACCGTCCGCCGCGTTCCGCATCAAAGGCCTGAAACTGGCTCGCGAACCGCTGCGTTACTCCGGTCGTACCGCCATGCGCGCCGACATCAGCGTGCACGAACCGCGTACTTCCCAGGACAACGACACCGCGTTCTCGTTCTCCATGGAAGGTTACTCGGGCTCGGTCGAACCGCGCCAGCAAGTGCCATTCGCCTGGTCTCCGGGCTGGAACTCGCCGCAAGCCTGGAACAAGTTCCAGGACGAAGTCGGTGGTCACATCCGCGCTGGCGACCCGGGCACCCGCCTGATCGAAAGCACCGGTGACTCGCTGAACTGGTTCGCCAGTGTTCCTCGCGCGTTCAACCCGGCTCCGGGCACCTGGCAGGTTGTGCCGTTCTTCCACCTGTTCGGCAGCGAAGAGAACTCTTCCAAAGCCGCACCGGTTCAGGAACGCATCCCGGCCGCTTACGTGTCGCTGGCCAAATCCGAAGCCGACCGTCTGGGTGTCAATGACGGCGCCCTGCTGAGCTTGAGCGTTGCTGGCCAGACCCTGCGTCTGCCGCTGCGCATCAACGAAGAGCTGGGTGCCGGTCTGGTCGCATTGCCGGCCGGTATCGCCGGCATTCCACCAGCGATCTTTGGCAAATCCGTTGACGGTCTGCAGGAGGCAGCTCAATGACCTGGTTCACGCCTGAAGTGATTGACGTGATCATCGCGGTCCTCAAGGCCATCGTGATTCTGCTCGCCGTCGTGGTGTGCGGCGCGCTGCTGAGCTGGGTCGAGCGTCGTCTGCTCGCCCTCTGGCAGGACCGTTACGGTCCGAACCGCGTCGGCCCGTTCGGCGCGTTCCAGATTGCGGCCGACATGATCAAGATGTTCTTCAAGGAAGACTGGACCCCGCCGTTCGCCGACAAGGTGATCTTCACCTTGGCACCGGTTGTGGCCATGAGCGCCTTGCTGATTGCCTTCGCGATCATCCCGATCACCCCGACCTGGGGTGTGGCGGACATCAACATCGGCATCCTGTTCTTCTTCGCCATGGCCGGTCTGTCGGTCTACGCGGTGCTGTTCGCCGGCTGGTCGAGTAACAACAAGTTCGCCCTGTTGGGCAGCTTGCGGGCCTCGGCGCAAACCGTGTCGTACGAAGTGTTCATGGGCCTGTCGCTGATGGGCATCGTGATCCAGGTTGGCTCGTTCAACATGCGCGACATCGTTGAATACCAGGCGCAGAACCTGTGGTTCGTCATTCCGCAGATCTTCGGTTTCCTGACCTTCTTCATCGCCGGCGTCGCCGTGACTCACCGTCACCCGTTCGACCAGCCGGAAGCGGAGCAGGAACTGGCTGACGGTTACCACATTGAATACGCCGGCATGAAATGGGGCATGTTCTTCGTCGGTGAGTACATCGGCATCGTGTTGATTTCGGCGCTGCTGGTGACCCTGTTCTTCGGTGGCTGGCACGGTCCGTTTGGCATTCTGCCGCAGATCCCGTTCATCTGGTTCGCACTGAAAACCGCGTTCTTCATCATGTTCTTCATCCTGCTGCGCGCCTCGATTCCGCGCCCACGGTATGACCAAGTGATGGATTTCAGCTGGAAGTTCTGCCTGCCGCTGACCCTCGTCAACATGCTGGTGACCGCTGCGATCGTGTTGCTCAACACGCCCGCCGTCGCGGCTCAGTGAGGATAGAGAATCATGAAGTACATATTTGACATCGTGCATGGCTTCTTCACCCAGCTTCGCAGCCTGGTGATGATCTTCGGCCACGCCTTCCGCAAACGCGACACGCTGCAATACCCGGAAGAGGCGGTGTACCTGCCGCCGCGCTTCCGTGGCCGTATCGTGTTGACCCGCGACCCCGACGGCGAAGAGCGTTGTGTAGCCTGCAACTTGTGCGCCGTGGCGTGCCCGGTCGGTTGCATCTCGCTGCAGAAAGCTGAAACCGATGACGGTCGCTGGTACCCCGAGTTTTTCCGTATCAACTTCTCGCGCTGCATTTTCTGCGGCCTCTGCGAGGAAGCCTGCCCGACCACCGCGATCCAGCTGACACCGGATTTCGAGATGGCCGAGTTCAAACGTCAGGACCTGGTGTACGAGAAAGAAGATCTGTTGATCTCCGGCCCCGGCAAAAACCCTGATTACAACTTCTATCGTGTTGCAGGTATGGCGATTGCCGGTAAGCCGAAAGGCGCCGCGCAGAATGAAGCCGAACCGATCAACGTGAAGAGCTTGCTGCCTTAAGGAAGAAAGATGGAATTCGCTTTCTATTTCGCATCGGGTATCGCTGTTGTGTCCACGCTTCGCGTGATCACCAACACCAACCCTGTGCACGCCCTGCTCTACCTGATCATTTCGCTGATTGCCGTGGCGATGACGTTTTTCGCCCTCGGCGCGCCGTTCGCCGGCGTGCTGGAAGTGATCGCCTACGCTGGCGCCATCATGGTGCTGTTCGTGTTCGTGGTGATGATGCTGAACCTGGGCCCCGCCTCGGTTCAGCAAGAGCGCGTCTGGCTCAAGCCCGGCATCTGGCTCGGCCCGGTCGCACTCGGCACCCTGCTGCTGGTTGAACTGCTGTACGTGCTGTTCAGCCACTCCAGCGGTCAGGCCATCGGCCACACCTCCGTAGACGCCAAGGCCGTGGGCATCAGCCTGTTCGGTCCTTATCTGCTGGTGGTCGAACTCGCCTCGATGTTGCTGCTCGCCGCAGCCGTCACGGCGTTCCACTTGGGCCGCAACGAAGCCAAGGAGCAATGACGATGCCTGCTATCCCTTTGGAGCATGGTCTGGCGGTCGCCGGCATCCTGTTCTGCCTCGGTCTGGTCGGTTTGATGGTCCGCCGCAACATTCTCTTCGTGCTGATGAGCCTGGAGGTCATGATGAATGCCTCCGCACTGGCCTTCATCGTTGCCGGTAGCCGCTGGGCGCAGCCGGATGGACAGATCATGTTCATCCTGGTGATCAGCCTGGCAGCCGCCGAGGCCAGTATTGGCCTGGCGATTCTGTTGCAGCTGTATCGCCGCTTCCACACTCTCGATATCGACGCTGCCAGCGAGATGCGCGGATGAATCTTCTCTATCTGACTTTCGTATTCCCACTCATAGGTTTCCTGCTGCTGGCGTTTTCACGCGGTCGCTTCTCGGAAAACCTATCGGCGCTGATTGGCGTCGGTTCCATCGGCTTGTCTGCCATCGTCACGGCTTATGTGATCTGGCAGTTCAACGTTGCGCCACCTGAAGGCGGTCACTACACCCAGGTGTTGTGGCAGTGGATGGCGGTGGAAGGCTTTACGCCTAACTTCGCGCTGTACCTGGATGGTCTGTCCCTGACCATGCTCGGTGTGGTGGTCGGCGTTGGCTTCCTGATCCACCTGTTCGCGTCCTGGTACATGCGCGGTGAAGCCGGTTACTCGCGCTTCTTCGCCTACACCAACCTGTTTATTGCCAGCATGTTGTTCCTGGTGCTGGGCGATAACCTGTTGTTCCTGTACTTCGGTTGGGAAGGCGTGGGCCTGTGCTCGTACCTGTTGATCGGTTTCTACTACAGCAACCGCAACAACGGTAACGCGGCACTGAAAGCCTTCATCGTCACCCGTATCGGCGACGTGTTCATGGCCATCGGCCTGTTCATCCTGTTCGCGCAATTGGGCACGCTGAACATCCAGGAACTGCTGGTGCTGGCGCCACAGAAATTCCAGGCTGGCGACTTCTGGATGGTCATGGCCACCCTGATGCTGCTGGGCGGCGCTGTCGGTAAATCCGCGCAACTGCCGCTGCAAACCTGGCTGGCGGACGCGATGGCCGGTCCTACTCCGGTTTCGGCACTGATCCACGCCGCAACCATGGTGACCGCCGGTGTTTACCTGATCGCCCGTACTCACGGCCTCTTTGCCCTGGCGCCGGATATCCTGCACCTCGTCGGCATCGTCGGCGGTGTGACCCTGGTACTCGCCGGTTTTGCCGCACTGGTTCAGACCGACATCAAACGTATCCTCGCCTACTCGACCATGAGCCAGATCGGCTACATGTTCCTGGCACTGGGCGTTGGCGCGTGGGATGGCGCGATCTTCCACCTGATGACCCACGCCTTCTTCAAGGCGCTGCTGTTCCTTGCGTCCGGTGCGGTGATCGTTGCCTGCCATCACGAGCAGAACATCTTCAAGATGGGCGGCCTGTGGAAAAAACTGCCACTGGCCTACGCCAGCTTCATCGTCGGCGGCGCGGCTCTGTCGGCCCTGCCACTGGTGACCGCAGGTTTCTACTCCAAAGACGAAATCCTTTGGGAAGCGTTCGCCAGCGGCAACCACGGTCTGCTTTACGCAGGTCTGGTCGGTGCGTTCATGACGTCGCTGTACACCTTCCGCCTGATCTTCATCGCGTTCCACGGTGAAGTGAAGACCGAAGCGCACGCCGGTCACGGCATCGCTCACTGGCTGCCACTGTCGGTGCTGATCGTGTTGTCCACCGCCATTGGCGCGATGATCGTTCCACCGCTGCACGGCGTGCTGCCGGAAAGCGTCGGCCATGCCGGCGGCGAAGCCAAGCACAGTCTGGAAATCGCATCGGGCGCCATCGCCCTGTCCGGTATCCTGCTGGCCGCGCTGCTGTTCCTCGGCAAGCGTCGTTTCGTCACTGCAATCGCCAACAGCGGCATCGGCCGCTTCCTTTCGGCCTGGTGGTTCGCTGCCTGGGGCTTCGACTGGATCTACGACAAACTGTTCGTCAAGCCATACCTTGCGATCAGCCACGCACTGCGCAGAGACCCGCTCGACCAGACCATCGGTCTGATCCCGCGTATGGCCAAAGGCGGCCACACCGCCCTGAGCCGTACCGAAACCGGTCAACTGCGTTGGTACGCGGCATCGATGGCAGCCGGCTCCGTGCTGGTCATCGGCGCCATCGTGCTGGTAGCGGTCTGATATGAACCTTGCGAACTTGCGAAAGGAATTGAGCCCGTCATGATTCTGCCTTGGCTAATCCTGATCCCCTTCATCGGCGGCCTGCTGTGCTGGATGGGTGAGCGCTTCGGCGCTACCCTCCCCCGCTGGATTGCGCTGTTGACCATGACCCTGGAACTCGCGCTCGGCCTCTGGCTGTGGGCCCACGGTAATTATTCATTTGCTCCGGCACCTGACGCCGATCCGACCTGGGTGCTTGAGTTCAAGCACATCTGGATCGAGCGCTTCGGCATCAGCGTGCACCTGGCCCTCGACGGCCTGTCGCTGTTGATGATCCTGCTGACCGGTCTGCTGGGTATCCTCTCGGTACTCTGCTCGTGGAAAGAGATCCAGCGTCACGTTGGCTTCTTCCACTTGAACCTGATGTGGATCCTGGGCGGTGTCGTCGGCGTGTTCCTCGCCCTCGACCTGTTCATGTTCTTCTTCTTCTGGGAAATGATGCTGGTGCCGATGTACTTCCTCATCGCACTCTGGGGTCACAGCTCTTCGGACGGCAAGAAAACCCGGATCTACGCGGCGACCAAGTTCTTCATCTTCACTCAGGCTTCCGGCCTGATCATGTTGGTGGCGATCCTGGGTCTGGTCCTGGTCAACTTCAACGACACCGGCGTGATTACCTTCAACTACGCCGACCTGTTGAAAACCAAGATGTCGCTGACCACCGAGTACATCCTGATGCTCGGCTTCTTCATCGCCTTCGCGGTGAAACTGCCGGTGGTGCCGTTCCACTCCTGGTTGCCTGACGCTCACGCCCAGGCACCGACCGCGGGTTCGGTCGACCTGGCCGGTATCTTGCTGAAAACGGCGGCTTACGGTCTGCTGCGTTTCGCCCTGCCGCTGTTTCCGAATGCCTCGGCCGAGTTCGCGCCGTTCGCCATGACCCTGGGTCTGATCGGGATCTTCTACGGTGCGTTCCTGGCCTTCGCCCAAACCGACATCAAGCGTCTGATCGCCTACTCCTCCGTTTCCCACATGGGTTTCGTGTTGATCGGCATCTACTCCGGCAGCCAACTGGCACTGCAGGGCGCGGTCATGCAGATGCTGGCGCACGGCCTGTCGGCGGCGGCACTCTTTATCCTCAGTGGTCAACTGTACGAGCGCACTCACACCCGCGACATGCGTGAGATGGGTGGCCTGTGGTCGAAGATTGCTTACCTGCCGGCCGTCAGCCTGTTCTTCGCAGCTGCGTCCCTGGGCTTGCCGGCTACCGGTAACTTTGTGGGTGAGTTCCTGATCCTGATCGGCACGTTCCCGAGCGCTCCATTGATCACTATCCTCGCGACGTCCGGTCTGGTGTTCGGTTCGGTCTACTCGCTGATCATGATCCACCGTGCCTACTTCGGCCCGTCCAAATCGGACGCGGTGCTGCATGGCATGGATGGTCGCGAACTGATCATGGTGGTCGGTCTGGCAGCGTTGCTGATTTTCATCGGCGTGTACCCGCAACCGTTCCTCGATACCTCTGCCGCGACGATGCATGGCGTGCAGCAATGGCTCGGCACCGCCTTCACTCAACTCGCTTCGGCCCGGTAAGAGCGCTATGGAATTCACGACTCAACACTTTATCGCGCTTGCGCCGTTGTTGATCACCAGCGCCACGATCATCGTGGTGATGCTGGCAATCGCCTGGCGCCGCAACCACTCGCAGACCTTCCTGATTTCCGTGGCGGGTCTGAACCTGGCGTTGCTGTCGATCCTGCCAGCCCTGAAAGTCGCGCCTCTGGCCGTGACTCCACTGCTGCAAATCGACACCTTCGCTTGCTTGTACATGGCGCTGATCCTGGTCGCCACCCTTGCTTGTGTGACCCTCGCCCACGCCTACCTCGGCGATGGCGGTTCGGGTTACCCGGGCAACCGTGAAGAACTTTACCTGCTGATCCTGATGGCCGCCGCCGGTGGCCTGGTACTGGTCAGCGCGCAGCACCTGGCCGGGTTGTTCATCGGTCTGGAACTGCTCTCGGTACCGGTCTACGGTCTGGTGGCTTATGCCTTCTTCAACAAGCGTTCGCTGGAAGCCGGTATCAAGTACATGGTGCTGTCGGCCGCCGGTTCCGCGTTCCTGTTGTTCGGCATGGCCCTGCTTTATGCCGACTCCGGCAGCCTGAGCTTCGTCGGCATCGGCCAGGCCCTCGCGGCCACCGGCCTGCCAAGCTCGCTGGCGCAACTGGGCCTGGGCATGATGCTGATCGGTCTGGCGTTCAAGCTGTCGCTGGTACCGTTCCACCTCTGGACCCCGGACGTTTACGAAGGTGCTCCGGCACCGGTGGCCGCGTTCCTGGCCACCGCTTCGAAAGTCGCTGTGTTCGCAGTGATGGTGCGTCTGTTCCAGATCTCGCCCGCGGCGAGCAGCGGTGTACTGAGCGACGTGCTGACCATCATTGCCATCGCGTCGATCCTGTTCGGTAACCTGCTGGCACTGACCCAGAGCAACCTCAAGCGTCTGCTGGGCTACTCGTCCATCGCTCACTTCGGTTACCTGCTGATCGCCCTGGTGGCGAGCAAGGGTCTGGCCGTGGAAGCCATCGGCGTGTACCTGGTCACCTACGTGATCACCAGCCTCGGCGCGTTCGGCGTAATCACCCTGATGTCCTCGCCGTACAACGGCCGTGACGCGGATGCCCTGTACGAATACCGCGGCCTGTTCTGGCGCCGTCCGTACCTGACCGCCGTACTGACCGTGATGATGCTGTCCCTGGCCGGTATCCCGCTGACCGCAGGCTTCATCGGCAAGTTCTACATCATCGCTACCGGCGTCGAGTCGCACCAATGGTGGCTTGTCGGTTCCCTGGTACTGGGCAGCGCCATCGGCGTCTTCTACTACCTGCGTGTGATGGTCACCCTGTACCTGATCGAACCGAACCTGCGTCGCCATGATGCGCAACTGCACTGGGAACAACGTGCAGGTGGCGTGATGCTGCTGGCCATCGCTGCACTGGCGTTCTTCCTCGGTCTGTATCCGCAGCCGTTGCTGGTCCTGGTTCAGCAGGCGGGGTTGGCAGGTTGATCGCTTAAGCGACACTCGGTAGAAAACAGAAACGGCACCTTCGGGTGCCGTTTTTGCGTTTGTACGATTTGTTACCGCTGCACTCCCCTCCTCTCGCTATCCCCGAAAGCTCTCGCCGGACTATCCGCCTCGTCCTACAGCCAGCATTGAGCACTTGGCTCTATCTTGAGTGGCTGCTGGATAGAGCAATCGAGGCGAGAACAAATAATGAAACGTGACATCTTTTTAGAATTGGTAGAAGGCTTCGAGGCCTTGGCCGCTGAGCGCCAAGGTAAAGTCTCGCTACTACACCCAAAAGCGAAAGCCGCCAAACTAGCCTCCGTCATCAATGAGGAACCACACAACTTTGCCGCCGCCAAAAATTCTGGCTATATTTGTCCAGAATACGGGGACACATGATGATCATCGTTCCGTTGGCAGAAGCAAAAAACAATCTATCTAAACTCGTCGATGACGCCGCCGCGGGACAGGTCATCACGATTACTAAACATGGTCGGGCACTTGCCCGCCTCGTTCCCGTGGGAAAACCCTGCGGACAGCGTCTCGGAGCAATGAAAGGCAAACTGGTACTGCCCGAAGAGTTCGACGCCCCATTGCCGGACGACATGCTTGATGCTTTTGAAGGCGCTCAAGAATGAGGCTTCTGCTCGACACGCACATTTTGCTCTGGACGCTCAGTGATGACTCCAGGCTATCCGGCAAAGCCAGAACGCTAATTGAGAACGCTGCTGATATTTACGTCAGCGCAGCGACATTCTGGGAGATGGCGATCAAGGTCGGGCTGGGAAAGCTGAACGTTGACCTGGAAGAAATCCGGCAGTACTGCCTCGAAAGCGGGTTCATCGAACTGCCGGTGACTTCGGAACATGCCATCGCCGTAAAAGACCTCGAACATCACCATCGCGACCCGTTCGACCGCCTTATTGTTGCAACCGCCATGACAGAGCCGATGAAACTGCTCACCGCGGACCCGTTGGTTGCCAGGTACACAGATTTAGCAATCCTGGTTTAACCGGCCACCTCTTCCCTATCCTCCCCTGATATTGGAAAGGCTCGCAGCGTTAACCTGAACCGACACAAACACTACAGAAACGGCACCTTCGGGTGCCGTTTTTGCGTTTGTGGGTTCGAGCGCAGATTCGGCGGTAAAAAGTCGCTGACTCAACACGCCGTTTTGTTAGAAACGTCTTTGTGCGTTATAGGCAAAGTCGTTGCGCACAGCACCCAATGGATCACAAATCTCAGTCATCACGATTTAACCCCTCCATGCAGCTGAAATTTCCGACAAATGCGTACGCCAAAATCGTTGGGCGAGTATGTTTTGAAATACAGCCCTATTCAGCGCCCACCCATTAATCACGAAAAAATCGTCAACCCGACAAATGATGTGTACGTATTTCATCCCCCCTTGAAAAATGGCACTGAAACTTTCTGTCATTTTTGACCAAACCAACACCTGACTTATACATTTGCTCCGTGCTCGATACGGCACATCCAATTTCTAATAAAAGGAGTTTAATCATGGGTTACATGAGTAGCTGGAACGCCAATAAAGTTGTCGATCTTGAACAACAGGAAGCTCCAACGGCAGAGCAAATCGAAGAACTGCAACTGACTGAGGCCGAGCAGGCCGAACTGGAAGCTGTATAAAAAAACGGGGGGGCCACGGCCCCCCCGTTTCTCGAGGGAACGGACAATGGACAGGTTCACAATTGCTGAACGAGAACTCAACCTGGAGCAGGCCGAGCAGAGGATTCATGCCGAACTGGATGGCCTGGGACTCAGCATCGGCACCCGCACACTTGGCCGGCAAATCGTCGCGGTCCATGTTTCTGTCAGCACCACCGATCCACACCGTACCGCCAGAGGATCGGGTAAAGGTTACCTGCAACACGCCCGTGTCGGTGCGCTTTATGAAACCCTGGAGCATTATTTAAGTGACCGGTTCAATACTTCCGATATTCACTATGTAGCCCCGCGCTATTTTTCCAATACGCCACTATTTGCCGACGATACTGTCCTTGCACATATCGTCGAACAACCCAATGCCTTAACAGGCTGCCGAACGTATACGAGCGCTCTAAATCACACTTCATTTTTTTATCCGATCGCTCTGAGCACCCCCGGATATTCACGGCAGACGCTGGAACAAGACACAACGAACTATGGCGCACTGCAGCGTTATGCCAGCAATAGTGGAACGGCTATTGGCGCAAGTTATAACGAGGCGGTCTTGCATGCGGCCAATGAATGCATAGAGCGTGATGCACTTTCGTTGTTTCTACTGAAACACTTTTACTACGAAGTCCACCCTCCCTTGCGCCGCATCGCGCGTATGTCCCCTCAAGACGCTCTGGGTCGGCTATGGCTGGACGCCGAAACGGAGATCGGCGCCGAGATTATCCTTGTCGACATCAGCACTGAATTTCTTGCGCGAACCTTTCTGGCCTTTTCAACCGCACCTTGCGCCCAGCCACGAGTCTTCGGCACCGGTTGCTCGATCAGTGCCCGGCATGGTGCCTGGCGAGCGCTAACCGAACTGGTGCAGTTGCATCACTCGGCCTCGGAGCCCGAACTGAGAGACTATCTGAGTAACGCACAACGCCATCTGACTAAATTCCCTCGCCTTTTGCGCTGCCTGCGATTCGATCTGTATCCACTGTTGAACCTGTGCGAGCAGCAAACGGTGACCTTGCCCGCTGCCCCCGATGAGCCGCCATTGGCCGAGCAGATCGGTCTTCTGGCCGAGGACCTGCACCGACATGGGCGCACGCTGGGCATTGCACAGCTTCATCAGACCGAACTCGGAACCACGCTAGTCAATGTCGTCATTCCGGGGCTGGAGCGTTTTTTCGTTGTTTCCAGCGGCAATGTGGTGATCCCGCAGGCGCGGGGGCGGCGATTGGAAAACAGGCATGGAGTGCCGGCATGAACCCTCGATTCGATACGAGCGACCCCCTTCGAGAACAACGACTGGCTGATACCTTCGCCCATTCCTTTGCATCCCCGGCCGAACTCAATCGCTACATCGAGCCTTTGGGGCCAGGACTGCACCATCTCTTCGTTTTGCGTATTAATGACCGCGACTGGGTAGGCCGAAAAGTCCTGCAACATACTGAGCCTGACGGCTGGCACATCAACAGCCTGCTTAGGCCCTGGATGTTGCTCGGCCCGCTGGCTCAACTGCATTGGGGTAATGAAGGTGCAGTGATCTCTTTTCGAGGGGTGACCCCGCAAGAAAAGGAAACAGCTTTCCACATCGCGCAGACTCAGCCAGACAGCGAAGTCTATTTCCCGTTTCCTGCCACTGACGGCACAGGGCAGGAGTTTGTATGCCCGCTCGAATACTGGCAGTGCACTGAGTCGCTCGTCACCCAGCTGGATGCCGACGAAAGTCACTTTCGCCAGCATTGTGCAGCCTTACTCAAAACGATATCGAGCGCCGGCACAGTGATTCATGACCCAGCGTGTTCGACGGGCGAGTTCATCGCCCACCTGGCCCGCGAGCTCCCGGAATGCCGGTGCATGGGCTCTGATCGGTCGGTTTCGATGATCGAGCACGCAAAAATTCGTCATGCCACCTCATCCGCCGAGTTTTACCTGGCCGATGCCCGCAACATCGCCTCAACCGGCGTTAAATGTGATGTTCTGATACTGCGTTTCTTCAATGCCGAAGTGATGACTCGCACCGACGCGCAGCAAACATTGCTCGATATGGCGTCGTGTGTGAACCCGGGTGGCACCCTTATCATTTTCGGCCATACGCCAGTATTGATCGCTGTTCCCTACATGGCCCAGGCATTGAACCTGGAGCTGGTTTCCAGCGTAGCGGCCCGCCCTGGGCACAAGGAATTGTTTCAGTTCTATCGGCTGAGGGTTCCCCTCTGATGGCTGCCTTCCTGAACAAAGGCTACTACCCAACCGGTGACGGCCACCATCTCTACTGGGAGCGGCACGGTACACCGGGCAGCGAACCCATATTTTTCCTGCATGGCGGGCCGGGTGGCCGCAGCACTCCCCAGCACCTTGCGTTCTTTGATCTGCGATGTTTCGACATCATTGTGTTCGACCAGCGTGGCTGCGGTCGCTCCCGTCCTCTCGGAGAGCTCCAGCACAACAATACCGGGCTATCCGTTGAAGACATCGATGCCCTGCGTCGACATTTTGGTTTTGAAAAAGTCAGCTTGCTGGGCGTTTCATGGGGAAGCTGGCTGGCCATTCAATACCAGCAGCGCTATCCCGACGTCATTCTTAAAACCACATTGGTCTCGGTGTTCATACCGTTTGCCGCGAATGTAAGCGCCTACGATAAAACCTTGAGCGAGGGTTTATCTGAAATAACCAATGGCTCCCACGGCGCCAGTGCGCGGGTTATCTACCAGATACTGAGCAAGGGTTGCGAGGTGCAACAACGTCAGGCAGCCATCCACTGGTTGCAGGCCATTTTGCAATTGAACGGGCAATCGATGCGCCTGTGCGCACTCGAAGACTTTGTCAATGAAGAAGCCGTGCGCGCCATCCGGCTGGAGTTGCATTACCACATCAATCACTACTTCTTCACACGGGCGGACGAAAGTCTCTCGGTCGACGCCAATACCGTTGTGATACAAGGCATCAGAGACACCTTCGGCATGTCCAGCGTACGTTGGCTTCGCCAGCGCCAGAACATCCGTTGTCGTCTGCTCCACGCCGGACACAACGCCTTCGAACTCCCGATACTGAAAACCGTGCAGCAGTCACTGAAACGTGAAAGTGACCGTTAACAAAAACGGCACCCGAAAGTGCCGTTCAACACTGCAGAGAGCCTGTTACTTACGCGCCGCCTCCCACGATTTCAGCAGTTCGGCATAGCTCACGGTTTCACCTTTAGGCTTCTCGTTCGCCAGTTTCGGCTTCGGTGCACCCGGTTGGTCCAACCAGTACTGCGCGTCGCGCTCGGGGTTCATTTTCGGTGCGCAGGTGGCTTGCGCTTTCGAGCGTTCCAGACGGGTCATGATCGCATCCTGATCCTTGGCCAAACCATCCAGCGCCTGTTGTGGGGTTTTCTCGCCGCTGGCGGCTTCGGCGATGTGGCTCCACCACAGTTGCGCCAAACGCGGATAGTCCGGCACGTTGGTCCCGGTCGGGGTCCACTGCACACGGGCCGGGCTGCGATAGAACTCGACCAGACCACCGAGTTTCGGTGCCAGGTCGGTCATGGCTTGCGAGTTGATGTCCGACTCGCGGATCGGCGTCAGGCCGACGATGGTTTTCTTCAGGGATACGGTTTTCGAGGTCACGAACTGCGCGTACAGCCAGGCCGCCAGTTTTTGCTTCTCAGGCGTGGACTTCATGAAAGTCCAGGAACCCACGTCCTGATACCCGAGTTTCATGCCCTCCTCCCAGTACGGCCCGCGCGGCGACGGTGCCATGCGCCATTTCGGCGTGCCGTCGGCATTCATCACCGGCAAGCCCGGTTTGGTCATATCGGCGGTAAACGCGGTGTACCAGAAGATCTGCTGCGCGATGTTGCCCTGGGACGGCACCGGACCGGATTCGGAGAAGGTCATGCCCGCCGCTTCCGGTGGCGCATATTTCTTCAGCCAGTCGACGTATTTGGTGGTTGCATAGACCGCCGCCGGGCCGTTGGTGTCGCCGCCGCGGGTCACGCTGGAACCGACCGGATGGCAGTCCTCGACGCGGATGCCCCACTCGTCCACCGGCAAGCCGTTGGGAATGCCCTTGTCGCCAGCGCCGGCCATGGAGAACCAGGCATCGGTAAAGCGCCAGCCCAGGGACGGGTCTTTCTTGCCGTAGTCCATGTGCCCATAGATACGCTTGCCATCGATTTCCTTGACGTCTTCGCTGAAGAATTTGGCGATGTCTTCATAGGCCGACCAGTTCACCGGGACGCCCAATTCGTAGCCGTACTTTTCCTTGAACTTGGCCTTCAACTCTGGCCGTTCGAACCAGTCGGCGCGGAACCAGTAGAGGTTGGCGAACTGCTGGTCAGGCAGCTGATAGATCTTGCCGTCCGGCGCGGTGGTGAACGAGATGCCGATGAAGTCTTTGATGTCCAGGGTCGGCGAGGTGTAGGCCTTGCCTTCGTTGGCCATCAGGTCGGTGATCGATTCGGTTTTGCCGTAGCGAAAGTGCGTGCCGATCAGGTCCGAGTCGTTGACCCAGCCGTCATAGATGTTCTTGTCCGATTGCATCTGGGTCTGCAGCTTTTCCACCACGTCGCCTTCTTGCAGCAAGTCGTGGGTCAGCTTGATCCCGGTGATCTCGGTAAAGGCTTTGGCCAGCGTTTTGGATTCATATTCGTGGGTCGCGATGGTTTCCGAAACCACCTTGATGCTCATCCCGCGAAACGGTTCGGACGCCTTGATGAACCACTTCAACTCCGCGAGCTGCTGCTCTGGGGTGAGGGTGGACGGTGTGAATTCGCTGCCAATCCATTTCTTCGCGGCGTCTTCATAGGCATCGGCCCAGGCCGCAGCGCTCAACCCGCTGAGTGCCAGCATGGCTGCCAATGAAACGCTATGTCGCAGCTTATTGTTTTTGTCGAACATAGAGACCTCCTTTTAGGGTTTCGGAGCAACTTTGCCGAGCGATTCGACTAGCCCCAACGCATCACAGCCAACAGCCACACCAGGGACAACGCGAACGCAACCCAGATGCTCCAGTCGGTGACGCCGATTACCAGCAAATGCAGGTAGGCGCTGCCGAGAAGACCTATAAACAACCGATCGCCACGGGTGGTGGCAATCGGCAACAAACCACGCCGAAGAATGCTCGGCGAACGCAGTTCCCAGGTCGTCATGCCCACCAGGATCAAGGCAATGACGCTGAAGAATGCCGCCGTAGGGCCGGTCCAACTCATCCATTCCATCATCAGCTCCTCAGACCCGGCCCAGGGCAAAGCCCTTGGCCACGTGGTTGCGAACAAACCAGATCACCAGCATGCCCGGCAGGATGGTCAACACCCCCGCTGCCGCCAGCACGCCCCAGTCGATACCGGACGCCGAGACCGTGCGCGTCATCACCGCCGCAATCGGTTTGGCGTTGACCGACGTCAGCGTTCGCGCCAGCAGCAGTTCGACCCAGGAAAACATGAAGCAGAAAAACGCCGTCACACCGATCCCGGAGCCAATCAGCGGAACGAAAATCTTCACGAAGAACTTGGGGAAACTGTAGCCGTCGATGTAGGCGGTTTCGTCGATCTCCTTCGGCACGCCGGACATGAAGCCCTCAAGAATCCACACCGCCAACGGCACGTTAAACAGGCAATGAGCCAACGCGACGGCGATGTGCGTATCGAACAAACCGATCGAGGAATACAGCTGGAAGAACGGCAGCAAAAACACCGCCGGTGGTGCCATGCGGTTGGTCAGGAGCCAGAAAAACAGGTGCTTGTCACCGAGGAACCGATAGCGCGAGAACGCATACGCCGCCGGCAATGCCACGCTCAGCGAAATCACCGTGTTCAGGCTCACGTAGTACAGCGAGTTGAGGTAACCGGTGTACCAGGCCGGATCGGTGAAGATCACCTTGTAGTTGGCGAAGGTAAAATCCTGCGGAAACAACGTCAGGCCGCTGAGGATTTCGGTGTTGCTCTTGAAGGACATGTTCAGCAGCCAGTAGATCGGCACCAGCAGGAACAGGATGTAGATCACCAGCGGAATAAGCTTTCTCTTGCTCATGGCAGACCTCAGCGGTTGGCGTCAGAGTGAGTCATGGCCGTATAGAACAGCCAGGACACCAACAAGATGATCAGGAAGTACACCAGTGAGAAAGCCGCTGCCGGGCCGAGGTCGAACTGCCCGATCGCCATTTGCGTCAGGGTCTGGCTCAGAAACGTCGTGGCATTCCCCGGACCGCCACCGGTCAGCACAAACGGCTCGGTGTAGATCATGAAACTGTCCATGAACCGCAACATCACCGCGATCAACAGCACGCTCTTGAGCTTGGGCAACTGGATGTGTCGGAAAACCGCCCAGGCCGATGCCCGATCAATCCGCGCCGCCTGGTAGTACACGTCCGGAATCGCCCGCAGCCCCGAGAAACACAACAGCGCCACCAACGACGTCCAGTGCCAGACGTCCATCACCAGCACCGTGACCCAAGCGTCCATGGTGTTGGCCGCGTAGTTGTAGTTCAGGCCCATGGCCTTGAGGCTGGCGCCGAGCAATCCAATGTCCGCCCGACCGAAGATCTGCCAGATGGTGCCGACCACGTTCCACGGAATCAGCAACGGAATCGCCAGAATGATCAGCACCAGCGACGACCAACGACCCTTGGTCGGCATGGTCAGGGCGATGGCGATGCCCAGCGGGATTTCGATCAGCAGCACACAGCCGGAGTAGATGAACTGGCGCAGTAAAGAGTCATGCAGGCGCGGATCGAGCAGCACTTGCTTGTACCAGTCGGCGCCGACGAAGTAGCGGCTGGACTGGTCGAAGATGTCCTGCACCGAGTAGTTGACCACCGTCATCATCGGGATCACCGCACTGAACGCCACCAGCAAAAACACCGGCAACACCAGCCACCAGGCCTTGTTGTTCTGCACCTTGTTCATGGCTACGTCTCCAGGAGATATTCGTCGGCATACACCATCAACCATTGAGCCGGGAAGCTGATGTAGGCGGTTCCCTCAGGCACTGGCTTGTCTTCGGCCAGGCGCACTTTCAAAGGGGAGCCGTCGAGGTTCAGGGTCATGATCTTGTAGGTGCCAAGGTCTTCGACGTGTACGACCTGTGCCTGCATCGCCTCATCAAACGGCTCGTCCCACACGTGCACGAACTCTGGACGGATGCCGACCTTCAGGGTTTTCCACTCGGACTCGGCGATGCGTTTCTGTTGAGCATCGGAAAGTGGCAAATGAGTCGAGGCGAAACCGACACCGCCTGGCTGCGGCTGAACCTCGATCAGATTCATCCCCGGACTACCGATGAAATAGCCGACAAAGGTGTGGCTCGGCCGCTCGAACAGTTCTCTCGGCGTACCGAATTGCACAATCTGCCCGCCATACATCACCGCGATCTTGTCGGCGAAGGTCGAGGCTTCGAGCTGATCGTGGGTGACGTAGACCATGGTGATGTTGAACTGCTCGTGGATCTGCTTGAGCTTGCGCCTCAGCTTCCACTTCAGGTGCGGGTCGATCACGGTCAGCGGCTCATCGAACAGGATCGCCGACACGTCATCGCGCACCAGCCCACGGCCCATGGAGACTTTCTGTTTTTCATCGGCGGTAAGGTTGCGCGCCTTCTTGCTCAGCAGCGTCTGGAGGTCGAGAACTTCGGCGATTTCCTGCACCTTGCTGTGAATTTTTGCTTCCGCCATGCCCTGATTACGCAATGGGAAGGCCAGGTTATCGAACACCGTCATGGTGTCGTAGACCACCGGAAACTGGAAAACCTGGGCAATGTTGCGCTTTTCCGGGGTCAGGTCATTAACCACTTTGCTGTCGAACAGCACCTGGCCCTGAGACGGACTGAGCAGCCCCGAAATGATGTTGAGCAAGGTCGACTTGCCGCAGCCCGAAGGCCCGAGCAGCGCATAAGCACCGCCCTGCTCCCAGACGTGGTCCATCTCACGAATCGCATAATCCTCGGGGCCAGTCGGCGTGCGGGTGTAACTGTGGGCGAGGTGCTGCAAACGAATTTCGGCCATCAGGCAACCCTCGCGATACGTCGACCGGGCGCCTGGACCAGCCGCCCCTGCGTATCGAAGACAAACAGTTTATGGGTCGGGATATAGATGCGAATCGGCGCATCGACGTCGTATTCGTGAACGCCGGGCAAGTGCAGCACCAACAGGAAATGCTCGTTGCGCACGTGCAGGAAGGTTTCCGAACCGCTGATCTCGGCCACCTCGACGGTCACCGCCAACTCCAGGTCATCGTCGTTGCTCGGCACCAGCGAAATATGGCTGGGCCGTACGCCAAAGCGGAACTCGCCCTCGCCCACCGGCCGCAAATCGACGTTGAGCGGGAAGTGCACGAAATTGGCGAAGCTGACTTCGTTGCCGGCGATACGTCCCGGCATCAGATTGATCGGCGGCTCGGAGAACAGCTCTGCCGCCAGCACGGTTTCCGGCTGGTGATACACCTCGGAAGACTTGCCACTCTGGATCACCCGGCCTTCGTGAAGAATGGTGGTGGTGCCGCCCAGCGCCAACGCTTCGTTGGGTTCGGTGGTGGCATAGATGGCGATGGTGTGGTGGGCCTTGAACAGCTCGCGCATTTCCTGGCGCAGTTCTTCGCGCAGTTTGTAGTCGAGGTTCACCAGCGGTTCGTCGAACAGGATCAGCTCGGCATCCTTGACCAGCGCCCGGGCCATGGCCGTGCGCTGTTGCTGACCACCGGAGAGTTCGAGGGGGTGGCGCTGGAGGAATTTCTCGATGCGCAGCATCTTCGCGGTTTCCAGCACTTTGCTCTGGATCAGCTCATTGGAAACGCCGCCCTGGCGCAATGGCGAGGCGATGTTCTCGAACACCGTCATGGTCGGATAGTTGATGAACTGCTGATAAACCATCGACACGTTGCGCAAACGCACCGGGCGCTGAGTGACGTCGACGCCGTTCATCAGGATGCGGCCGCTGTCAGGCTTGTCCAGACCGGCCATCAGGCGCATGAGACTGGTTTTGCCGGACAGCGTGCGCCCGAGCAAAACGTTGAAGGATCCGGCTTCGAAACTAAGGCACGCATCATCGATCCAGGTCTGGCCCTCGACGGTACGGCTGACGTGCTCCAGGGTTAATGACATGGCTCGGCCTTTTTATTATTGGAGTCAAGCGACCAGAGCTACAGAGCGACATTCGTGCCAGAAATTGCAAGCCGTTGATCCGGCTTGAGAATCCTTGAAGTGGAAGAAAAACCGAGTTCGTTGCTGAACAGAAATGAACAACCGCGACTGAACAATTGAACAACCCGGCGGTTGACAATGAACAATAGTGAACAACACTCTACACACCGTTCACGGTCCCCGTAGGAGCTGCCGAAGGCTGCGATCTTTTGATCTTGGCGCCCGTGACATTTGTGAAGATCGAGATCAAAAGATCGCAGCCTTCGGCAGCTCCTACAGGGGGCCGAGGCGAAACCAGCGTGATGCAAAACCCATAAAAACAATAAAAGCTTGCTCAGAGATCGACTGCCATGGCCGCACCCGCCTTGCCGCTCTCCCACGACGCCATCATCCAGGACTCCTGGTCCCGCTGCCGCGCGTTCGGTCTCAATCATCAGAGCGCCCCGGCGTTCGATCAGTTGCCGGCCGAGGGCATTGCGCAATTGCTGGAGAGCCAGCACTCACTGGTGCAAACCACTCACCAGGAAGTCCTGCCGTACTACGAGAACATCCTCAGCAACTCCAACTGCCTGATCATGCTCGCCGACAATCAGGGCCAGGTGCTGACGTCCTGGGGCACCCAGCGTTTTATCGAGCCGAACCTGACCCGCGGTTTCAGCGCCGGTGCCAGCTGGATGGAACGCTGCAGCGGCACCAATGCGATCGGCACCGCCCTCGCCTGCGAGCAGGCGGTGCACATCGAGCACGACGAACATTTCCTCAAGGCCAACCGTTTCATGACCGGTTCCGCCGCACCGATTTTCGATGCCGAACGCAAAGTCATCGCGGTGCTGGATGTGTCCAGCGACAGCTACCTGCCGCCGTCCCACACCCTCGGCATGGTCAAGATGATGAGTCAGACCGTGGAAAACCGGCTGATCCTCAACCTGTTCCATGGCCAGCATTTCCAACTGACCTTCAACACCGGGCTGAACAACCTCGACAGTCAATGGGCCGGGCTGCTGATCTTTGACGAAACCGGTCAGGTGCTGTCCGCCAACCGCCGGGCCGACAATCTGCTGGGCATCAGCTTGTCGCGGGTCAGTGTCGAAAGCCTGTTCAAAGTCTCGCTGCTGGAGTTGTTGAACCAGCCGGACGGCCTGCCCTTCGCGTTGCAAACCTCGGGACGCAACCGCTTCCAGTGCCTGTTGAAGCGGCCGAAACAGACAGTGATTCAGGCGCGGCTGTTTGCGGAACCCACGGTGGCGACACCGGCAGCGATCAGCCTCAACACTCTGCATTTCGGTGACAGCCGCGTGGAAAAAGCCGTGCGCCAGGCCGAGCGGTTACTGGAAAAAGACATTCCGTTGTTGATCCACGGCGAAACCGGAGTCGGCAAGGAAGTCTTCGTCAAAGCCCTGCATCAGGCCAGTTCCCGGAGCAAAAAACCCTTCATCGCCGTCAACTGTGCAGCCATCCCCGCCGAACTGGTGGAGTCCGAGCTGTTTGGCTACGAAAAAGGCGCGTTCACCGGTGCCAACCAGAAAGGCAGCATCGGGCTGATCCGCAAGGCCGACAAAGGCACCCTGTTCCTTGATGAAATCGGCGATATGCCGTTGCCGACTCAGGCTCGACTGCTGCGAGTGTTGCAGGAGCGTTGCGTGCAACCGGTGGGCAGCAGCGAGTTGTTCCAGGTGGATATACGGATTATTTCGGCAACTAACCGCTCGTTGCGCGAACAGGTGCAACTCGGGCGGTTTCGTGAAGATCTCTATTACCGGATTGGTGGTTTGACCCTGGAACTGCCGCCGTTAAGAGAACGCAGTGATAAAGCGGCCTTGTTCAAACGCCTGTGGGAACAGCACCGCGAACCGAGCCAATGGGCCGGTTTGAGCAGAGAGGTATTGGAGTTGTTCGGGCGCCACCCGTGGCCGGGGAATTTGCGCCAGGTCAGCAGCGTGATGCAGGTAGCGCTGGCCATGGCCGAGGAACAACCGGTGCGGCCGGAGCATTTGCCGGATGATTTTTTTGTGGATATGGAGATGGAGCCGGTGGATTTACCGGAGCCGTTGGCGGTGGATTTGAATGATGCCGAGGATTTGAATCGGCAGTTGCAGGCGGCTGGGGGGAACATCTCCCATTTGGCGCGGCGGTTGGGGGTGAGCCGCAATACCCTTTACAAGCGGTTGCGCCAGTCCGAGTGACGCGTAGGCCGCACTGCCGGTGTTCGGTTTGAGACCTTCGCGAGCAAGCCCGCTCCCACAGGGGAATTGAGTCGTACACACAACTCAAACATGGCGAAGATCCAATGTGGGAGCGGGCTTGCTCGCGAAAGCGCCTGCCCAGACACCGCTGCACTCGCGAACAAACCAAAAACAAAAACCCGCACAAGGCGGGTTTTGTCTGTAACAGAAGCAGCAATCAGTCAGCCAGTCGCCAGGTCGTCCCGCCCTTCCCGTCTTCCAGCACCACACCCATGGCGGTGAGCTGGTCGCGGATACGGTCGGACTCGGCCCAGTCTTTACCAGCACGAGCCGCCAGACGCGCAGCAATCAGCGCATCAACCTCAGCCGCATCAACCCGCCCTTCGGCACCGGCCTGCAGGAAATCATCAGCCTCAAGCTGCAACACACCCAACACACTGGCCAATTCCTTCAAACGAGCCGCCAGACCTGCCGCCGCATCAAGATCACTCTCACGCAGACGGTTGATCTCGCGGACCATCTCAAACAACACCGCGCAAGCTTCCGGCGTGCCGAAGTCGTCGTTCATCACCTGGGTGAAGCGCTCGACAAAGGCTTCGCCGCCAGCCGGCGCCACGCTCGGCAGGCCTTTCAACGCGTGGTAGAACCGCTCGAGTGCGCCCTTGGCGTCCTTGAGGTTGTCTTCCGAATAGTTGATCGCGCTGCGGTAATGACTCGACACCAGCAGGTAACGCACGACTTCCGGGTGGTACTTTTCCAGCACGTCACGAATGGTGAAGAAGTTGTTCAAGGACTTGGACATCTTCTCGCCATTGATGCGAATCATGCCGCAATGCATCCACGCGTTGGCGTAGGTCTTGCCGGTGGCTGCTTCGCTCTGGGCGATTTCGTTTTCGTGGTGCGGGAACTCGAGGTCGCTGCCGCCGCCATGAATGTCGAAGGTCTCGCCGAGGCAGCAGGTCGACATCACCGAGCACTCGATGTGCCAGCCCGGACGACCGTCGCCCCACGGCGATTCCCAGCTCGGCTCGCCCGGCTTGGTGGCTTTCCACAGCACGAAGTCCAGCGGGTCCTGCTTGGACTCGTCAACTTCGATCCGTGCGCCAATGCGCAGGTCTTCAATCTTTTTGCGCGACAGCTTGCCGTAGCCCATGAACTTGGCGACGCGGTAATACACGTCGCCATTGCCCGGAGCGTAGGCGTAACCCTTGTCAATCAAGGTCTGGATCATGCTCAGCATGCCCGGAATATGATCGGTGGCACGCGGTTCCATGTCCGGCTTGAGGATGTTGAGGCGCGCCTCGTCCTCATGCATCGCGGTAATCATGCGCTCGGTCAGGGCGTCGAACGGCTCGCCGTTTTCCTTGGCCCGATTGATGATCTTGTCTTCGATGTCGGTGATGTTGCGCACGTAGGTCAGGTTGTAACCGCTGAACCGCAACCAGCGGGTCACCAGGTCAAACGCGACCATGCTGCGGCCGTGGCCAATGTGGCAGTAGTCGTACACAGTCATCCCGCAGACGTACATGCGCACATTGTTGCCATCCAGCGGCTTGAAAACTTCTTTGCTCTTGGTGAGCGTGTTGTAGATCGAAAGCACGGTAGAGGTTCCTTGAATCACTGGCCCCACGAATCACGCAAGGTCACGGTACGGTTGAACACCGGATGACCTGGTTTCGAGTCCTTGATATCCGCGCAGAAGTAACCTTCGCGCTCGAACTGGAAACGGTCTTCCGGCTGTGCATTGCCCAGCGAGGGTTCAGCACGACAACCGGTGAGGACTTGCAGCGAGTCGGGGTTGATGTTGTCCAGGAAACTGGCGCTGTCTTCGGCCTTCTCAGGGTTGGCCGAACGGAACAGGCGATCGTACAGACGCACTTCACACTCGACGCTGGCCGCTGCCGGCACCCAATGCACCACGCCTTTGACCTTGCGGCCTTCAGGGTTCTTGCCCAGGGTTTCCGGGTCGTAGGAGCAACGCAGTTCGACGATGTTGCCATCGGCGTCCTTGATCGCTTCGTCGGCGCGAATCACGTAGCTGCCGCGCAGACGCACTTCGCCGTTCGGCTCAAGACGTTTGTAGCCTTTTGGCGGCTCTTCCATGAAGTCTTCACGGTCGATGTAGAGCTCACGGGCGAACGGCAGAACACGCACGCCCATGTCTTCTTTCGGGTGGCATGCCAATTCGAGGTTCTCGACCTGACCTTCCGGGTAGTTGGTGATCACGACTTTCAGCGGACGCAGCACGCACATGGCACGCGGGGCGCTGTGGTCGAGGTCGTCACGGATGCTGAATTCGAGCATGCCGAAGTCGACAACGCCGTCGGAACGGTTGGTGCCGACCATTTCGCAGAAGTTGCGGATCGATTTCGGCGTGTAACCACGGCGGCGGAAGCCGGACAGCGTGGACATGCGCGGATCGTCCCAGCCAAGAACGTGCTTTTCATCGACCAGTTGCTTGAGCTTGCGCTTGCTGGTGATCGTGTAGTTCAGGTTCAGACGGCTGAATTCGTACTGACGCGGTTGCGCTGGCACGGGCAGGTTCTCGAGGAACCACTCGTACAGCGGACGGTGGCTTTCGAACTCCAGGGTGCAGATCGAGTGGGTGATGCCTTCGATGGCGTCCGACTGACCGTGGGTGAAGTCGTAGTTCGGGTAGATGCACCACTTGTCACCGGTCTGGTGGTGGTGAGCGTGGCGGATGCGATACATGATCGGATCGCGCAGGTTCATGTTCGGCGAGGCCATGTCGATCTTGGCCCGCAGCACGCGTGCGCCGTCCTTGAATTCACCGGCCTTCATGCGGGCGAACCAGTCGAGGTTTTCTTCCACGGAGCGATCGCGGAACGGGCTGTTCTTGCCCGGCTCGGTCAGGCTGCCACGGTATTCCTTGGCCTGTTCAGGGCTCAGGTCATCGACGTAGGCCTTGCCGGCCTTGATCAGCTCAACGGCCCAATCGTGCAACTGGTCGAAATACTGCGAGGCGTAGCGCACTTCACCGGACCATTCGAAGCCCAGCCATTTGACGTCGCTTTCGATCGCGTCGATGTATTCCTGGTCTTCCTTGGCCGGGTTGGTGTCGTCGAAACGCAGGTGCGTGACGCCGCCAAATTCCTGGGCCAGGCCGAAGTTCACGCAAATCGACTTGGCGTGACCAATGTGCAGGTAGCCGTTGGGCTCAGGCGGGAAACGGGTGACGATCTGCGTGTGCTTACCCGAGTCCAGGTCCGCCTGGATGATCGGGCGCAGGAAATTGACCGGCACGGCAGGGCCGGTCTTGGAATTCGAGGTAGGGTCGACAGTGGGCTTGCTCATAGGATCCTTGAACGTACAAGTGCGCGGCCAGTTGGCCAAATCAAAGCGGCGGTTAAAACAAAGGGGCTTATCATAGCCGATGCCGTCAAGTCGCTGACAGCGCAGGGCAAAAAACGGCTGCATTTAATCGGATGCAAATGAAAAACAGCCTCGAAATTCGCGCCCGGCACGCTAAACTGCGCATCTTGGCCAAAATTGGCCGGACCGGTTGAGGGCTTCAACGCCCCGAAACCCACGAATTATTAGAAAGAGTACCGATCATGACCCAAGTCAAACTGACAACAAACCATGGCGACATCGTCCTGGAACTGAACGCTGAGAAAGCCCCGATCACCGTGGCCAACTTCATCGAGTACGTCAAAGCCGGTCACTACGAAAACACTGTTTTCCACCGCGTCATCGGTAACTTCATGATCCAGGGCGGCGGTTTCGAGCCAGGCATGAAAGAAAAGAAAGACAAGCGCCCAAGCATCCAGAACGAAGCCGACAACGGCCTGCCGAACGAGAAGTACACCGTTGCCATGGCCCGCACCATGGAGCCGCATTCGGCTTCCGCCCAGTTCTTCATCAACGTGGCTGACAACAGCTTCCTGAACCACAGCGCCAAGACCACTCAGGGCTGGGGCTACGCGGTATTCGCCAAAGTCGTTGCAGGCACCGACGTGGTCGACAAGATCAAAGGTGTTTCCACCACCATGAAGTCCGGCCATCAGGACGTACCAGCAGAAGACGTGATCATCGAGAAAGCCGAGATCATTGAGTGATACTGCTGATTTCAGACTTGCATCTGGAAGAGGAGCGCCCGGACATCAGCCGGGCGTTTCTGGATTTGCTCGCCGGACGCGCCCGCTCGGCGAGTGCGTTGTACATCCTGGGCGACTTTTTCGAGGCGTGGATTGGCGACGATGCCATGACGCCGTTCCAGCGTTCCATCTGCCAGGCCCTGCGCGATCTTAGCGACAGCGGCACGGCCATTTTTCTGATGCACGGCAATCGCGACTTCATGCTCGGCCAGGCCTTCTGCAAACAGGCCGGCTGTACGTTGTTGAAAGACCCGAGTGTCGTGCAGTTTTACGGTGAGCCGGTGCTGTTGATGCACGGCGACAGCCTCTGCACCCGCGACGAGGCTTATATGAAGCTGCGTCGTTACCTGCGTAACCCCATCACCCTGTTCATCCTGCGGCACTTGCCTCTGCGGACTCGCCATAAACTGGCGCGCAAGCTGCGCAATGAAAGCCGCGCGCAAACACGGATGAAGGCGAACGACATTGTGGATGTCACGCCGGAAGAAGTGCCGCGGATCATGCAGGCCTATGGCGTGAAGACCTTGATCCATGGGCATACCCATCGCCCCGCCATTCACAAGTTGCAGATTGGCGAACAGGCGGCCAAACGTATTGTGCTGGGGGATTGGGATCGTCAGGGGTGGGCATTGCAGGTGGATGAGAGCGGGTTTGCGCTTGCTCCGTTCGACTTCGCCCCGCCGTCGCAGCTGGCAGCACCTGCGAACTGACTACCGAACTCAAAACCCTTGTGGGAGCGGGCTTGCTCGCGAAGACGGCTTAACATTCGACGAAGATGTTGAATGTCAGATCGCTTTCGCGAGCAAGCTCGCTCCCACATGGGTCCTACGCCAATATCAAATTTTCGGCCCGGCACAAATTCCTTGTGTTTGACTTAGTGACCGGAGGCAGCAGGCCCCGCCTTCGCCGCAAACGGCGGTTTCGCCAGCCACACCAGCACAATCAAGCCCATGAATGCCCACCCCAGCAACGTGAAGTAATCCACGGTGGAGAGCATGTACGCCTGACTGGTCAGCACATGATCCAGTTGCGCATACGCCGGATTGCTCGCTCCGCCCAGGCTGTTAAGCGCCTCGCGGGTAGCCGGCTCATAGGTGCTGATGCTTTCGCTCATATAGGCGTGGTGCTGATCGGCCCGACGAATCCAGATCCAGGTCGTCAGCGACGCCGCAAAACTGCCACCCAACGTCCGCAGGAACGTCGCCAGGCCCGCGCCGTCGGCGATCTGGCTTGGTGGCAGGTCCGACATCAGAATGCTCAAGGTCGGCATGAAGAACAGTGCCACACCGATCCCCATGAACAGCTGCACCAGAGCGATGTGCTGGAAGTCCACTTCGTTGGTAAACCCGGCACGCATGAAGCAGCTCAAGCCAATCGCCAGGAACGCCAGGCCGGCCAGCAATCGCAGGTCGAATTTGTGTGCGTACTTGCCGACAAACGGCGACATCAGCACCGGCAGAATACCGATCGGCGCCACCGCCAGCCCCGCCCACGTCGCCGTGTAACCCATCTGGGTTTGCAGCCATTGCGGCAGGATCAGGTTGATCCCGAAGAACCCGGCGTAACCCAACACCAGCACAATGGTGCCGATGCGGAAATTGCGGTAAGCGAACAGCCGCAGATTGACCACCGGGTGTTTGTCGGTCATTTCCCAGATCACGAACACCGCCAGCGCTATCACTGAAATGGCCGCGCCGATGAGGATGAAGTTCGACTCGAACCAATCCAGGTCGTTACCCTTGTCGAGGATCACCTGCAACGCGCCGACGCCAATGATCAGGGTGATCAAACCGACGTAATCCATCGGCTGGTAACTGGTTTCCACCGGCCGCGCCTTGAGTTGCTGGCGCACCACCATCACCGCGAAAACACCGATCGGCACGTTGATAAAGAAGATCCACGGCCAGCTATAGCTGTCGGTAATCCAGCCGCCGAGGATGGGACCTGCAATCGGCGCCACCACCGTGACCATCGCCAGCAACGCCAGGGCCATGCCACGCCTGGCGGGTGGATAGACGGCAATCAGCAGCGTTTGAGTCATCGGGTACAGGGGACCCGCCACCAGACCTTGAAGCACCCGAAAGCCGATCAGCTCCGGCATCGAGGTCGAGATACCGCACAGAAACGAAGCCAGCACGAACAGAATCGTCGCCCAGAGAAACAGCTTCACCTCGCCGAAACGCCGACTGAGCCAACCGGTCAGCGGCAGCGCGATGGCGTTGCTCACGGCGAACGAAGTAATCACCCAAGTGCCCTGCTCCGAACTCACGCCCAGGTTGCCGGAAATCGTCGGCAGCGCCACGTTGGCGATGGTGGTGTCGAGCACTTGCATGAAGGTCGCCAGCGATAGGCCGATAGTGCTGAGCAACAGGCTGGGCGGCGTAAAAGAGGCGTTATTGCTCATCGCGAATCCTTTGGAACCTGATTGGCGCAGCGCCTGTTACTGACGCAGCTGACCTTGTGGGAGCGAGCTTGCTCGCGATAGCGGTGGATCAATCAACAAAGATGTTGAATGTAAATCCGCCATCGCCAGCAAGCTCGCTCCCACAGGGTCGGTGTGATGGCGAATCAGCGCTGGACGGTTTTGCTGACCGCGGCGCTGTTGTCGTGGATCAATTGAGTGATCATCGCGTCGGCCTCGGCCAACTGACGGTCATAGACGTTGGTGCTGAACGAGGCCTTTTGCGGCGGTTGTTGCGCCAGCACCGGGCCGCTCTGGTCACGCAGGTTCACATCGACCTGAGTCGACAGGCCGACCCGCAACGGGTGCTTGGCCAGTTCTTCGGCGTTGATGTGAATCCGCACCGGCACCCGCTGGACGATTTTGATCCAGTTACCGGTGGCGTTCTGCGCCGGCAACAGGGCAAACGCGCTGCCGGTACCGGCGCCGAGGCTGTCGATGGTGCCGCTGAACTTCACGTCGCTGCCGTAGAGGTCGGCTTCGATGTCCACTGGCTGCCCGATGCGCATGTCACGCAGTTGGGTTTCCTTGAAGTTGGCGTCGATCCACAGCTGATCCAGCGGAATGACCGCCATCAACGCGGTGCCCGGCTGGACGCGTTGGCCCAGTTGCACGGAACGTTTGGCGACATAACCGGTGACCGGCGCGATCAAGGTGCTGCGGGAGTTGTTCAAGTAAGCCTGACGCAATTGCGCGGCAGCGGACATCACGTCCGGGTGCGACGAAACCACGGTGTCATCGACCAACGCGCTGGTGGTTTTCAGTTGCTGTTTGGCGTTGGCCAAGGCGTTTTGCGCCGAGGTCAGGTCGTCGCGAGCATGGGACAGCTCTTCCTGGGAAATCGCGCCGCCAGCGGCGAGGTTCTTCCGGCGATTGAAGTTGTCCTGAGCCTTCTGCACTTCAGCCTGTTGGGCGTTGACCTGGGCTTTCATGCCGTCGACATTGCTGTACAAGCCGCGAACCTGACGCACGGTGCGGGCCAGATTGGCCTGGGCACTTTGCAGACCGACTTCGGCGTCATTCGGGTCGAAGTTGATCAGCACCTGACCTTCATGGACCAGGTCGCCATCGTCGGCACCGATGCTGACCACAGTGCCGGTGACCAACGGCGTGATTTCCACCACGTTGCCGTTCACGTAGGCATCGTCGGTGCTTTCGTTCCAGCGCCCGTAGAATTCGTGATAACCCCAGACGCCGACACCGGCGAGGATCACCACGATAGCCAGGACAATCAGCATGACTTTGCGTTTGCGCGGATTGCTCGTGTCTTGCGTGTTGTCAGGGGATTGGGCTGTATCGGCAGTGGCCATGACAAATACCTTGAATTAGTTGTGCTGCGTGGCTGGGGTTGCGTTGGCTGCTGTCAGGGATTCGCCCTGGAAGCCGCCGCCCAGCGCCTGCATCAGTTGGATCGACAGGTCGATCTGCTCGGCATTCAGGTTGGCCAGCTGGCGCTGGGCCTGGAGCAATTGCTGCTCGATGCTGAGCACGTCCAGGTAATTGCCGATGCCGGAACCGTAGCGTTGGACCACGGTGTTGTAAGAATCCTGGGCAATGTCGGTGGCGTGCTGTTGAGCGCCGATCTGCCGGCCGATATCGCGTAACTGGTTGATGGTGTCGCTGACATCACCCAGGGCTTTCACCAGGCTTTTGTTGTACTGCGCCACGGCGAGGTCGTAATCGGCGTCGCGGGAATCGAGGTTGGCACGCAGTCGGCCGCCGTCGAAAATCGGCACTGAAATCGTGGGAGCAATGTTGAAGAAACGGCTCGCCGAACCAAACATTGCATCCCCCAACAACGATTCGGCACCGGCGGCAGCGCTGAGGTTCAAGTTGGGATAGAACTGGGTTTTGCCGGCTGCGATGTTCTTGCTCGCGGCCTCGACCCGCCAACGCGCGGCCACCAGGTCTGGACGACGACCGAGCAACTCGGCCGGCAGTACCGATGGCAACGCGACGGCGCTGGCCTGAAGAATTTTCGGTCGGGCGATTTCATTGCCGCGATCCGGGCCTTTACCGAGCAAGACGGCCAAGGCGATTTTCGCGCTTTGCAGGCGTTTCTCGGCGTCGATCAGGCTGGCTTCGGAGGTGGCTTCCAGGCTTTCGGTTTGCTGGAACTGGTACTGACTGTCGATCCCCGAGCTCAGGCGACGCTGGCTCAGATCGAGCATTTGTTTGGTGCGTTTGAGGTCTTCACTGGCCAGGTCGTAGACGATATGCGCCTGCCCCAGATCGCTGTAGGCGCGAGCCACGTCGGCGGACAACGTCAGCTGAGCGGCCTGTTGATCGACTTCGGCAGCACGGGCCTGGCCCAGTGCGGCTTCCCAGGCATCACGCTGACCACCCCAGAGATCGAAGTTGTAATTGAAACTGGCGCCGATGTTGCGCACGGTGGAATAAGTGCCGCCCTGCCCGCTCGGGTCCTGATCCCGGGCCAGACGCGAACGGCTGACACCAGCGCTGGCATCGAGGGTTGGCATGCGGGCGGCGTCGGCGGCATAGGCGGCGGCGCTGGCCTGGTGAGCACGGGCGTCGGCGATTTGCATGTCGGGGCTGTCGTGCAGGGCTTCGTGGATCAAGCCGTCGAGCTGTGGGTCGCCGAGGCTTTTCCACCAGTCGCTTTTCGGCCAGGCCGCGGGCGACAGGGTCACACCGCTGAGGGATTGCCCGGCCTTGAGGTTTTTCGCATCGAGGCTTTTGCCCTCGGTCGTCAAGCCGCTGTAGCTGGCACAACCCGCGAGGGTCATGGCTGCCAGCACCAGGCTCAGGCCGGCACGTAAGGTTTTACTGCTCATTTGTCACCTACCCGCAGCAAGGTGATCGAGTCACCGGCTGCCACCAAAATTTTCTTCAGGATCTGTTCGAGGGTTTTCAATTCCTCTGGGGTGATCGCGCCGGCCAGTTCATTCATGGCGTCGGCGCCGATCTCCGGCAGGCGGTCAGTCAACTGCTGGCCTTGCTCGGTCAGCACCAGCTGAACCTGACGGCGATCCGCTTCGGAGCGTTGGCGGGCGAGGAAACCTTTCTGTTCCAGACGGTCGAGCATGCGGGTCATCGAACCGCTGTCCAGCGACAGGTGACGGCACAGCTCGGCCGGGGTATCGACGCCGAACTGGGCCATGATGATCAGCACTTTGAACTGCGCGGCGGTGATGCCGTGGGGTTCCATGTGCGTGTCGATGATCCGGTCCTTGAGCAGCGCGGCGCGCCCGAGCAGGAGGCCGAGATGGCAAGTGTGGAATGCGTCTGGGGTGAAATGTTTCATCTGACCACCAATTAGCTGCCTAGGCAGAGAATGTATGACGAGATGTTACTGCCTAGGCAGCGAATGTCAACGTAATAGTTAGGTTGCTTGCTATTTAGTTGATAAATGGCGCGGGAAAGTTGCTTCGGATCGATGACCGCAGCGCGCCCTTCGCGAGCAAGCCCGCTCCCACAGGTTTGGTGTGATCTGTGTGGGAGCGGGCTTGCTCGCGAAGGCAGCGACCCGGTTTTGGAGGGGGCGGGGCTTAGAAATCCCGCTTGTAGAAGATGTCCAGCGAACTGGCCACGCCGCCGGCGGCTTCGAGGTAGACCTTCTTGCTCAGTTTGTAACGCAAGGCGATGGTGTTGGCCGGCTCGAACACGCCAACGCCATAACGCAGGCTGAGCTTCTCGGAGATATTGCCGCTGGCCACCACGCTGGTGGCGTTGCCGCTGCCTTGGGTGTCGAGCTGGAAGTCCTGAATCCCCAGGTTCTTGGCCAACCCGCTGGTCACTCCCGAACTGCCCATCAACCCCAACCCCAGCGCGGCTTGGGCGAGCATGTTGTTGTCCTCACCGCTGGTGCTCAGCGGACGCCCCAGCACCAGATAGGACAATGCCTGTTCCTGGCTCATCGCCGGCTCGGAGAAGATCTGTGTGGTCGGCTGCTCGGCGCTGCCGGTCAGGCGAATACCGGCGATCACGTCGTCGGTCTGGCGAATCGCTTCGATGTCCAGATACGGCTGGTCGATCGGGCCGGCAAACAGCAAACGCGCCCGGCGCACCGTCAATCGCTGACCGTAGGCACGATAACGCCCATCGTTGAGCCAGAGCTCGCCGCGGGTGTCCATGTTGTCGCCGATGTGCACATGACCTTGCAGGTTGGCGGTCAGGCCAAACCCGGCAAAGCTGAGTTTGTCCTGACCGACCACCACATCGATGTCCATCGCCATGGCCATCGGGGGTTTGCCCTCTTCGGTCTGCTGGCCGACGATCACCGTGTCATCGGACACCTTGACCGTCGATGACGGCAGTTCGCGCACGGTGATCTCGCCTTTCGGCACCAGCACCTTGCCGGTAATCGCCAGTTTGTCGTCCTTCACCGAAATCTTCAGGTCCGGCACCACTTCCAGTTTTGCGTAGGGCTCGACGGTGACGGGCAATTGCGTGCCTTTGAGCGCCAGATCCACCACCAGCGCCTGACCCCAGGCAATGTTGCCATTCAGGCTACCCTGCCCGGTCTTGCCGCTTTTCCAGCCGCCGTTCAATTGCACGGTTTCGCCAGCGATCACGGCTTGAAGTTGCAGCGCTTGGAGGTCAATCGGCAGTTCAGGCCCGGAAATCTCGCCGTCACTGAGCAACAGATTGCCGTTGACCTGCGGCGCCAGCAGCGTACCTGCGAGCGTGCCACTGCCATTCAAGCGTCCGGTCAGTTTCTCGACCATCGGCACAAACGGCCGCGCTACCGACAGGTCCAGTCCATTCAAACGGAATGAGCCGGTCAGTGGCTTGTCCTTCGGTAACGGATTGATCTGCGCCTGGAGCATAAGCTCACCGAGCTTGCCGCCGACGAAGTTGAGGTCAGTGTCGATGCGCTTGGGCGTGAGTTTGCTGTTGAGTTTCAGGGTCTGGTACGGGAAGTCCAGCCACTGGTCCTTCTCCTTGATGCGCAACGTGCCGCCGCTAGCATCGACGCTGATCTGGCCGTTCGGGCCGCTGGCCGGCAGGTCCAGTTGCAGGTCGGCGTTGAGTCGTCCCTTCCAGGCGAAATCCTTGGGCAACCACTGCGCCAGGCTGTCGATCGGGAACTGTTTGAGGTGATAACGCAGCTTCGGCTCAGGCATCAGGCGCTGATCCTCACCGCACAGACTGGCCGGGCCGGACGTCCAGCAATGAGTGCCAAAATTGATCTTGCCGTCCGCCAGCCGTTCAAGCTTTGCCGGGCCTTGCAGCTTCCAGTCTTGACCGCCGGCCTGGATATCGCCACTGGCCAGGTGCCCACGCCAATTGCCTTGGTCCAGATTGCCGTCGAGGCCGAGCGCGAGTTTCAGCTTCGGCCCTTGCAGGTCGAGGGTGAGTTTCTGGTTTTTGATATCGCCCTGGCCGCTGGCGGTCAGTGTGCCCAGCGACGTCTCACCGGCCTGAATGCCGCTGCCCTTGAGGTCGATTTTGGCCCGTTGCGCGCTGTCGAGGGTCGCGTCCAGGTTCAGGCTTTGCAGGCGATTATCTTCGAAGGCCAGTTGCGTGCCTTGCAGTCCGAGCTTGCCTTGCGGCGCCTTGAGCGTCCCGGCGACATCGATGCGACCATTGAGCTGGCCGCGCAGTTGCGGCCACAGCTGGGCCAGGCGCGGCAGCTTGATATCGATCTGGCCGGCGAGCTTCTGTTGCAGGCTGCCCTTGCCGTTGATGCTGTTGTCGCCGAGGCGAATTTGCAACGCGCTGAGATTCCATTGCTCGCCACCGCCATCGGCTTTGGCCTGGATCACTGCCGGTTGGCCGCGCAGTTTGCCTTTCAGATCGAGGTCGGCAGTCAGGCTGAGTTTTTCATTCTTCATCTCGCCTTTGCTGCGCAACGGTCCGGCCAGGATGCCTGGTAATTCCGCGACCCAGTACGCCGGGTTGATCGCCGACAGGTCCAGCGCCGTGTCCCAGGCAATGCCGTCGGCGAATTGCAGGTTCAGGTGCCCTTCGGCCTTGCCCTGCCCGGCTTCGAGTTGAATTTGTTGCAGGTAGATTTTCGTCAGATCGCCGCTGAACGGGCTGGTCAGGCTGAACGCCCCGGCCGGGCCGTCGAGTGCGGCGTTGAAGTGCCCCATGTACTTGCCGTCGGTGTAGGAGACTTCACCGTTGAAGCTGCGCAACGCTACTTCTGGCTCGTCGATCAGCGGATAGAGGCGATGCCACGGGAAATCCAGCCAATCGATTTTTGCATCGGCACTCAAGCCTTTGCTCCAGTCGAGGTTGCCAGTGAGTTTTAGGCTTTGTTTATCGTTGGCCGTGAGGTCCAACCCGGCGATCTGAGCGCCATTGGCGTCGACCTTGCCTTGCAGCAACAACGCGACCGGGCCAAGTTCTGCGGGCAACGTGGCTTTGCCGAGCAACTGGTAACCGTTTTTCAGGTCGCCGTCGCCGGTGAGTTCCAGTTGGTTGAGTTGCAGAGTGTCCGGCAGATCGGCGCCGGGCTTGAAGCCGTCAGCGGTGATCCGCACCTTGGCCGGCAGGTTTTCCACCAGCGGTTGCAGTTCGCCGGTCAATTGCCCGTTGAGGTAACCGCTGCTATCGGCTTTCAGGTTCAGGGTTTTCAGCAGATCGCCGTCGACCTTCAAGGCCAGCGTCCAAGGCTCGGTGCCCGGCGCGGGCAAGGTCAGTTTACCTTCGGCCTTTAGCGGCCAATTGCCGGTGGGTTGCAGCAGGCCGGAGAGGTTCAGGCTGAGCTCATCACGTTGCAATTGCACCGAGTCGATCTGCAAACCTTTGCCCGTCCAGTGCGCTGCCAGTTGCAGGCCCTTGAGCTCTTCGCTGCCGTTGAACTGCAGGCTGCCGACCTGGACATCGCCCAGCTCGATGGCCAGGGGCAATTTCAAATCCGGGAGACTGATCGGCCCGCTGCTTTCTTCTTCCGTGCCGGGCGGAAATTGCAGGCTGACCTGATCGGTTTTCAATTGGTCGATGCACAGGGTCATGCGCGCCAGGCACAGCGGCGACCAGGCGAAAATCACCTTGTTCAGCTCGACCCGACTGCTGTCCTGCTGCCAAAGCACATGGTCGGCACTCCACTGTCCGCCCAGACGGCCCTGGAAATTCTCGACGGTCAAACCCGGCACAAATCCCAACGCCCAGCGACTGCCCGTTGCCGTACCCAGCACGGTGGCCACGGTCAGGACGACCAGCATCAGCAGCGCCAGAATCGCCAGCAGCGTTATTTTCAAACCTCGATTCACAGCTCAGGCCCCATGGAAAAGTGCAGTCGAATGCCGCCGTCGTCGTCCATCGCATGGGCCAGGTCGAGGCGTATCGGCCCTACCGGCGAAACCCAGCGCACGCCGATACCGACGCCGGTCTTGAGGTCCGGCAGTTCGAGGGTATTGAAGGAGTTGCCTTGGTCGATGAAGGTCGCGACCCGCCATTTTTCGGCGATGGAGTACTGATATTCAACGCTGCCGGCGACCATGTAGCGGCCACCGATGCGGTCACCTTCGGAGTTTTCCGGGGACAGGCTCTGATAGTCGTAACCGCGCACGCTCTGATCGCCACCGGCGAAGAAGCGCAACGACGGCGGTACCGATTTGTAGCCGTTGGTGGCGCTGCCGCCGACCTGCACCCGCCCGAGGAAGCGGTGTTTGTCGAAGACCGTGGTCAAGCCTTTCACCAGCGCGGTGCCGTAGACCAGATTGGTGTCCGAGCCCAAGCCTTCCTTGGCCACTTTGGTCGCGAACTCCAGACGATAGCCGTTGTGCGGGTCGATACGGTTGTCGCTTTTCAGATAGGAGTAGTTGACGCCAGGCATCAGCAACGTGCTGAGCCCCGAGTCGTCGCCGAGCCTGTATTCCTCGCGCTGCCACTTGAGCGACACCACCCGCTGCCAACCACTGGGCAGCTTGCTGTGCCACTCGGGGCCGATGGTCAGCAGTTTGCTGAGGGAGTCCTTGTCGGCGATTTCTTCGTTCTGATAACCACCCGCGAAACGCAGCTTGTCGGTCAGCGGCGGGTCCAGGGGAATGTCATAGAACACACCGACGTTCTGCCGAGGCGCCGAAACTTCGGTCTCCCACCCATAGCTGTGTCCCTGAGGGTTGACCCAGTGCCGGGTCCAGTTGGCCTTGACCCGCGGGCCGACGTCGGTGGAATAACCCAGCCCCAGACCCATGGTCCGTGGTTTGCGCGTTTCGAGTTTGACGCCTACCGGGATCACGTCGTTCTTGGACGCCGTCGGCGCCGCATCCACCCGCACGCTTTCGAAATAGCCGCTCGATTGCATGGCTTGATTGAGCTCGGCGATCAATTCGGAGTCATAAGGGGCGCCCGCCTTGAATGGCACCATGCGCCGCAGCAGGTCTTCGTCGAACGGCGAATCCCCCTCAAAACTGACCTTGCCCAGTGAATAGCGTGGGCCACTGTTATAGATCAGTTCGATGTCGGCAACGCCGGCTCGCGGGTCGACCGACAATTTCTGGCTGCTGAAGTAACCGCTGAAAAAACCGTAGCGCGAGGCCTGATTCTGAATCAGGCGCTTGGCATCTTCGTAATGGCCATGGTTGAGCACTGCGCCGGTTTTCAGCGCATCGCTTTTGGGTACACGAAAGGATTTGAGGGAGGCGGCCGGGCCGTCGATGCGAATAGTGACGTTGCGCAAATGCACCGGCTCGCCGGGATCGATGTTCAGCACCAGGCGAGGCGTCTTGCCGCCCTTCACATCCGAGTCGATCTGCGGCTGGTAGTAACCCAAGGCCTGGGCGGCCTTGCGCGCCTGTTCTTCGGCGCCACGACTGAAGCGCAGCAAGGCTTCCTCGTCACGATCGCCGAGGCTGCCGATATAGCCCTCTATATTGGCTTTCAGTTCATCGTTGGACGGTTTGATCCGAACATCCAATTCACTTTGCGCCAGCGCCGCGCAGCTGGTAATCAGCATCAGCACGCCGCTGGTAATTCTTCCTGGAAACTTCATAGGCGCGGATGCTATCACGAGCTTGGGAGCGTGATAGAGCCTGGCGTGCGATGAAAGTTCTACCTTTATGCCGTTGCTGTTTGTAACACCTGCGGATTGGCGTGGAAAAACACGTGTTCGCGAATTGGTCCTACGGCGACCTCACCGATTTCCTCATAGCCCTGACGCTTATAGAACTCCAGATAACGAGGATTCCCAGTATCGAGGATCACACCCTCGGAGTGTTCATCCACCGCGCACCAGTTGTGCACCGCTTGCAGCAATTGTTCACCAAAGTGCTTGCCCTGAAATTGCGGATGCACTCCCAGCAACGGCAGCAGGTGCACCGAGTCGGACGGCACGCAAGCCATCACGGCATCGTGATACTCGAGATAGCGTCGGGTGCAGCGAAAGCCGGTGCTGAGCACCATGCGCAGACGCCAGGCCCAACTTTCAGTGATGCCCAGGCGACGTTGCGGCGGCGCGATCAACGCGATGCCGATCAACCGGTCGTTGACCAGCAGGCCGATGGCCGGCAAGTCCTGAAGAAAGTGTTGTTTGACCAGTTCGCGCACGGTGGCACGGACCCGCTGTTCATAACCGGGACGCTCCGCTTCGAACAGGTAGCCGAACGTCGGCTCATGCCGGTAAGCCTGGTACAACAGCGAACGTGCTTCGCGGGAATAGCCGCTGTCGAGCATGTGAATATCAGCGATGACGGTCGAGGTTTCGGGCATAACGGTATTTCTCCCCGGGGCACAGCTCAAATGACTGCGCTCTTATTGGTACGAGCCTTTGGGTGGTAATACAGTTCCCCCACAGGTATAGACCAAGGCTGGATCTTCATCGACTGGACTGGCCTCTTCGCGGGCAAGCCACGCTCCCACAGGTTTTGTGGCGTACACAAATTTTGTGTTCGCTCGAGAACCCTGTGGGAGCGGGCTTGCTCGCGAAGAGGCCGGACCGGACGACTCAACCCTTACTGACAAACACGAATGCCCTCACCCCACACTGGCCCCATTCCTACATGTCAGCTAGCATCGCCCTTTTGCCAGGACTGCCGACCATGAAGATCGTCTCCTTCAACATCAACGGGCTGCGCGCTCGCCCCCATCAGCTGGCGGCGCTGATCGAAAAGCATCAGCCAGATGTGATCGGACTGCAGGAAACCAAGGTTCACGACGACCAATTCCCGCTGGCCGAGGTTCAGGCGCTGGGCTATCACGTGTATTTCCACGGTCAAAAAGGTCATTACGGCGTGGCCCTGCTCTCGCGTCAGGAGCCTCTCGCGCTGCACAAAGGTTTCGCCACCGATGAAGAAGACGCTCAGCGCCGCTTCATCTGGGGCACGTTCGCCGATGCCAATGGCGTGCCGGTGACCATCATGAACGGCTATTTCCCACAGGGCGAAAGCCGCGATCACCCGACCAAGTTCCCGGCCAAGGAACGCTTTTACAGCGATCTGCAGCAACTGCTGGAAAGCCAGTTCAGCAACGATCAGCCGCTGGTGGTGATGGGCGACGTGAACATTTCGCCGGAAGACTGCGACATCGGTATCGGCCCGGACAACATGAAGCGCTGGCTGAAAACCGGTAAATGCAGCTTCCTGCCGGAAGAACGCGAGTGGATGACCCGTTTGAAGAACTGGGGCCTGGTGGACAGTTTCCGTCACTTGAACCCAGAGGTGGCCGACCGTTTCAGCTGGTTCGACTACCGTAGCCGCGGTTTTGAGGATGAGCCCAAGCGTGGGCTGCGGATTGATTTGATCATGGCGTCCCATGGGTTGTTGCCACGCGTGAAAGATGCGGGAGTGGATTACGAACTGCGCGGGATGGAAAAACCATCGGATCACGCGCCGATCTGGCTTGAATTGAACTAGAAGCAAAAGATCGCAGCGTTCCGCAGCTCCTACAGGGTGTACGCCGCCCCATTGTAGGAGCTGCGGAACGCTGCGATCTTTTGATCTGTCATCTTTCGGACATCTTACTGACTTATTCTCCCGGCACTTCCTTTGGCTTATAAGGTGCCGGCATGACGCTGCGCGTGTTGTTCCTGTTGATGCTGTGCGCCTGCCTGCCGCTGACAGCTTCGGCTGGCGCGTTGCCGACGCCCGAGGCTGGCCCGGTGCTGCGCATCCAGGGATCCAACACCATTGGCGCGGCATTGGGCCCGGCGCTGGTCGAGGGGTTGATGCGCGAACAGGGCCTGATCAAGATTCACAACGAGGCCCCGGACAAAGCCAACGAACTGCGCGTCATCGGCGAAACCGCTCAGGGCCGTCGGGTCGTGGTGGATGTCGCAGCCCACGGTTCCAGCACCGGTTTCACCGCCCTGAAAACCGCCACCGCCGACCTCGCCGCCGCCTCGCGCCCGATCAAGGACAACGAACGGGTGGACCTCAAACCCTTGGGCGACTTTAAAAGCGCCGGCGCCGAGCAAGTCATCGCCATCGATGGCCTGGCGATCATTCTTCATCCGCAAAATCCGTTGAGCGAACTGAACACCGAACAACTGGCGCGAATCTTCAGCGGCGAGGCAAAAACCTGGGAAGAACTCGGCGGCACCGGTGGGACGATTCATCTCTATGCGCGGGATGACCAATCGGGCACCTACGACACGTTCAAGGAATTGGTCCTCAGCCGCCGAGGGAAAACGCTGAGCAGCGCGGCGAAACGGTTCGAATCCAGCGAGCAATTGTCCGACGCCGTCAGCCTCGACCCGCAAGGCATCGGCTTCATCGGCCTGCCTTACGTGCGTCAGGCCAAAGCCGTGGCGATTGCCGATGGCCAATCCCAAGCCATGTTGCCGCTCAACAGCCTGATTGCTACGGAAGACTATCCGTTGTCCCGCCGGCTGTTCTTTTACCTGCCGCCCAACGGGAAAAATCCCTGGGCCGACGCATTGGTGGCGTTCGCCCAAAGCAACAAGGGTCAGGCGATTGTCGCGGCCAATGGCTTTATCGCCCAGACCGTCCATGCCATGACGGTCACACCGAATGCATTAATGCCGGAGGGTTATCAGGCGCTCAGCCGTCACGCCCAACGACTGACGGTGAATTTTCGTTTCGAAGAAGGCAGTGCGACGCTGGACAACAAGGCCCGGCAGGACCTGTCGCGAGTGCTCGACTATATAAATCAGCACGAGAAAACCAATCGGCAGGTGACGCTGGTGGGGTTTGGCGACGCCAAGAGTGATCCGGCGCGGGCCGATCTGCTGTCGAAACTGCGCGCCATGGCGGTGCGGCGGGAACTGGTGAAAAGCGGCGTGGTGTTACGCGAGATTCGTGGTTTTGGCGCCGAGATGCCAGTGGCGGCCAATAGCGCGGATGAGGGGCGAATCAAGAATCGGCGGGTTGAGGTGTGGGTGCATTGATGGTGTGTGTGTGTGTGTGTAGCAGCTGTCGAGCCTGCGAGGCTGCGTTCGGCTGCGAAGCAGTCGTAAAATCAGACGATGCGGTGTTTCAGGGAGACCGCACATATAGGTTTTACGACTGCTGCGCAGCCGAACGCAGCCTCGCAAGCTCGACAGCTGCTACAGGGTGCAATCAGCCAAGCAGCTTCTGCAACTGCGCCGTGGTGTCCACCGCGCCCATCGTCTTGGCGGCATCCAGCGCAGAGACGCCATTGGCGTCCTTGGCTTTCGGGTCGGCGCCCTTGCTGATCAGGTAGTCGAAGATTTCCACGCGATTGAACATCGCCGCCATCATCAGCGCTGTACGGCCATCGAAGGACGAACCTTCCACTTGCGCGCCGCCTTCAACCAGTGCCTTGACCACCGCCAGGTCACCCTTGAACGCCGCGCCGGCAATCGGGCTCTGGCCGTTGTCGTTGCGGATTTCCGGGTCGGCCTTGTGTTCGAGCAGGACTTTTACGGTATCCACATGGCCGTGGTAAGCGGCCAGCATCAGCAAGGTGTCGCCCTTGTGGTTACGCAGGTTCGGCGGCAGGCCCTTGGTCAACAGCGCAGCCATCATGGCCGCATCGCCCTCGCGCGCCTTGTTGAATACCTGTTCGGCAAATTCAGCGGCTTCTTCGGGGGTCATCTGGCGGCTTTGGTCTGACATTGGGCACTCCACGTTCTGTTATTCGCAAAGCCGACAGTTTCCCGAGCAGCCCCGAGGCTGTCACTTCTTTTTTCTCATGAAAGGCCATAGGCACATTCAATAGCGCTGCATTCAATAACGAAAAGCGCCGCCGTGAATATCCGCCAGCAACTGCGGAGTGACCTGCACGTATGTCTGGGTCCCCGGCAGCCAGGCGTAGATCGGATCATCGCCAGTTTTGCCGGGGTCGAAGGCTTCGTCCTTGAGGCGGGTCTTCTGGTATTTGAAAGTGCCGGTGGTCTCCATTTTCACCTTCACCCGCAGGAACAACGGCACCGCATAGGCGGGCATTTGCTCACGGGCGAAAGCCAGCAGTTCACTGAAATCCAGGGTCGCCAGGGACTCGGCTGGCGTAATCGCCGCCATCCCCGCACGCCCGTTGGTGTTGCGGATTTCCACGCCGTAGGCCACGGCTTCGGAAATATTCGGGTGTTGCAAAAGGATGTTCTCGACTTCGGTGGTCGAGACGTTTTCGCCCTTCCAGCGGTAGGTATCACCCAACCGGTCAACAAACTGCGCGTGACCAAAACCGATGTTGCGCAGCAGGTCACCAGTATTGAAGTAACGGTCGCCCTTCTCGAACACGTCGTGCAGCACAACCTTTTCGGTCTTCTGCGGATCGGTGTAGCCGTCCAGCGGCGCCTTGTCGTCGATCTTCGCCAGCAACAGCCCCTGCTCGCCTTTGGCGACTTTGCGCATGAAGCCCTTGGCATCCCGAATCGGCGCGCCGCTGTCGTGGTCGTACGCAGCCAACTCCCATGACATCAGGGAAAAACCGACGGTGTTATCAAAGTTGAGGATGTTGGTGAAGCCTATGTTGCCGTCGCTGGCGGCGTAGAGCTCGCAGATGTGATTCACCGCAAAACGTGTCTTGAACTCGCCCCACGCGCCGGGGCGCAGGCCATTGCCGATCATCTTCGTCACGCGGTGCTTGCTGTCGTCGGCGCTGGGCGGTTGATCCACGAGGTAGCGGCACAGTTCGCCGACGTAACCGAGGGTGGTCGCGCGGTACTTGCGCACATCGTTCCAGAATTGACTGGCGCTGAACTTGCGGCGAATGGCAAAACCCGAGGCGCCACTGATCGCCGAGCCCCAGCACACGCACAGCCCGGTGGCGTGATAGAGCGGCAAGGTGCAATAGACGACATCCTCCGGGCGCATATCCAGGGCGATCAGCCCGAAGCTTGCGGAGCTGCGCATCCAGCGGCCGTGCTTGAACACCCCGGCCTTGGGCAAGCCGGTGGTGCCCGAGGTGTAGATATAGAAACAAGGGTCGTCGAAAAATACCTGCTGACTGCTGGCAGGGTTGTCGCTGGAGCTGTCGGCACTGGCCGTCATCAGGTTGATGAAGCCGTCGGGCGCAATGCCGGGATGGCTGAAGGTGTCTCGATCAGCGACGAACCAGGTGCGCGCCGCGTGGATCGACACCCGTTCGCGAACCGCCGAAAACGCCGGGACCAGCTCTTCTCCGACAATGATCGCCGCGGGTGCCACTAGGTTCAGGCTGTGAGCCAGGGTATCGCGGGTTTGCGAGGTATTGAGCAAGGCACTGATCGCGCCGACCTTGGCCACCGCCAGAATCGTCACCAGCAGTTCCGGGCGATTCTCGATAAAGACCGCCACCACATCGCCCTTGCGGATGCCTTGGGCAATCAGATGATGGGCAATGCGATTGGCCCATTGGTTGACCTGAGCATACGTCAGCGCCACCTCGCCCTGCAGCAATGCCGGGCCATCGGGATTGCGCAACGTCGCTTGTTCGAAGCTCCAGCCCAGGCCACACGATTGGGTCGGGTCCTTGACGTTGGCGGCTTTCATGCCCTTCACCACGCGAGGAATGGCTTTGGCAATGGAAGGCAGCTTGCGGAGCATCATGCCCCAGGTAATCGTGTCGTGCGGCGTGCGGCTCATGGTTGCTCCCGGTCGATCTTTTTTATTGTTCGGGCGGCGTTGATTAAGGCCGAAAATACGTCAGCGGTTCCTGAGCTGTACACGCGGTTTTTGAAATGATTTGTATCCACGGCTGCGGCAATTGAAATCGTGAGCCTGCGCCGGGCAAATGGTTCCATCGAATCGATGTCGACCACGCAAAATGCAGGATGCACGATGGCCATTCATGCAGATTGCACGAAAGTGCTAAAGCACTGAAAAACTAACTAATTGATATATAAGGACTTTTTAAAAATAAGGTGCTGGCACAATCACTGCAACTACCTCTGCATGCTTGCCATTCAAGAGCTAACGGAGCTGATAGACATGAACCTGATCCAAGAAAAATTTTCGTCCCTGTTCTCCAACTTCGAAGTGACCACCCAGCCACGTCCGGACGGCGGCATTCTGCTGACCTTGAGCAGCACCGACGGCAAAGTCTTCAAACGCTCGATTTCCTACCAGCAATTGCATGCGGGTGATCAGCTTTCCTGGGTGATCAGTGCCATTCGCCGTGACATCGCCGAACAGGCCAGCGAACTGCCGCAGATTTCCATGCTGCAAAGCCAGCAGCGGTTTGCCCTGCCGACGTATCACTCGGTTTAAACCGTTTAAACGCTGTAAACAAACAGGCCGTGAAAGCTTTCGCTTCACGGCCTGAGTTGTTTCTGGAATCCCGCAATCCCCTGTGGGAGCGGGCTTGCTCGCGAAAGCGGCATTTCAGGCAACATCAATGTTGAATGTTAAACCGCTTTCGCGAGCAAGCTCGCTCCCACAGGTTATGTGTTATGTGCCTTAAAACGTCGAAGGATCGATCCGCGCAAAACTGTCGACGGTCACATGCTCCACCAACTCCCCGCCCTCTCGGGCCAGCCCGCACGTAGCCATTCCCGCCCTACGCGCCGCGTCCAGTTCCTCAACGATGTCGGACAGAAACAGGATCTGCGAAGCGTCCAGGCCAATGGCCTGGGTAATGCGCTCGTAGGACTGCGCTTCACGCTTGGGCCCCGAGGTGGCGTCGAAATAGCCGCTGAACAGTGGTGACAGATCCCCCGCTTCCGAGCAGCCAAAGATCAGCTTTTGGGCCTGGATCGAACCGGACGAATAAACAAACAGTTTGAAGCCGTCCTGATGCCAGCGTTTGAGCGCTTCAACGGCGTCCGGGTAAACGTGGCCTTTCAACTCTCCGGCCTGATAACCCTGTTCCCAGACCATGCCTTGCAACGCTTTCAGCGGCGTGGCTTTGCGGTCTTCGGCTATCCAGCTCAAGAGGATCTCGATGACCCGCTCGACGTCGGCGCCTGGTTCATTGTTGTCCCGGCGCACGGCGGTCAGTTGCTCGGCAACATCCGCACGCTCGGCGTGCTGGCGAACGAAATCCGGCAGGTGTTTGGCGGCGTAGGGAAACAGCACGTCGAACACAAAACTCACCGCGCTCGTAGTGCCTTCGATGTCGGTGAGAATCGCCTTGATCGGCATCGCCTCAGTCCTCAAGACGCGGGAAGCGGCTGGCGATGTCATCGCCGGTGAAGCTGGCTACCCAGCCTTCAGGGTTGTTAAACAGGCGGATCGCAATAAAGTGCGGATGTTCGCCCATATCGAACCAGTGCGGCGTGCCGGCCGGTACTGAGATCAGGTCGTTTTTCTCACAAAGCACCGCGTAGACGTAATCGTCGATGTGCAGGGTGAACAAGCCACGGCCGGCGACGAAAAATCGTACTTCGTCTTCGCCATGGCGATGTTCATCGAGAAACTTGGCGCGCAATTCGGCTTTTTGCGGGTGATCGCTGTTCAGGCTGATGACGTCGACGGTGATGTAACCGCGTTCGGTCATCAGCTTGTCGATTTGCTCCTGATACGCGGCGATCACTTCTTCCTGACTGGCGCCGGGCTGGATTTTCGCCGCGGCTTGCCAGCGGTCGAAACGCACGCCCTGCTCGGCCAGGGTCGAGGCGATGTCTTCGAAATGCGTCAGCACCTTGTTAGGCAAATCAGGGCTTGAGACGTGGTAAACGGACAGGCTGCTCATCAGGGCAACTCCTTAACGGTTCATGCTTGGCGGTTCATGCTTGACGGTTCAGCTTTTTATGGTTCAAGAGTGAGCGCATCTTCAACTCGCACTCGAACAAAAATTCAAAGGCCTCGATCTGCCGCAGTGCATCGCTCATGCGCGCGCCCCAGGTGTAGAGACCGTGGCCGCGGATCAGGTAGCCGACGCAATCGAGATGGGCCAGGAGCCAAGGCTGCACCTTGGCGGCGAGGCGCGCAATGTCCTGGTCGTTATCGAAAATCGGCACGCGCACTCGCGATTCATGAGTCGATACGCCGCTGAAGGCTTTTTGCAGTTCGTAGTCTTCGAACTCGATGAAGTCTTGCGACGTCAAGCGCGACAGCACCGTGGCGTTCACCGAATGCGTGTGCAGCACCGCGCCGATCTCCGGACGCCAGTTGTAGAGCTGGGTGTGCAGCAAGGTTTCGGCGGACGGCTTTTTGCCCAGTTCCAGGCTATTGCCCGACAGGTCGGTGGCCAGCACTTCGTCGAGGCCGAGTTGGCCTTTGTGCTTGCCGGACACCGTCAGCAGCGCTTCAGTCGGCGACAGGCGCGTCGAGTAATTGCTGCTGGTGGCAGGCGACCAGCCGCGGCCATACAGAAAACGCCCGGCATCGATGATTTCCTGGACGAGTTGCTCACGGGTGAGGCTCATGGCCTGTCCTCTTGCATACGTGTGGCAATGATAACGGCAGCCGCCAGGGCTGCGAGACTGGCAATACTAAAGGTCAATGTGGCGCCGAGGGCATTCCAGCTATAGCCGGAATACAACGCGCCCAGTGCGCCGCCGGTGCCGGCCAGTGCGGCGTACAACGCCTGACCCTGCCCTTGCTGGCGCGCGCCGAAGCTACGTTGCACGAACTGGATGGCAGCCGCGTGAAAGCTGCCGAATGTCGCCGCGTGCAGTACCTGGGCAAACAACAGCACCCAAAGGAACTCAGCGAACGAGCCGAGCAACAACCAACGCAACGCCGCCAGCAGAAAACTCGCCAGCAACACCCGACGCACAGAGAAACGCGCGAGGATCTTGCTCATGGCCAGAAACATCAAGACTTCGGCGACCACACCGACCGCCCAGAGCACGCCGATCAGCCCACGGCTGTACCCGAGTCGCTCCAGGTGCAAGGTCAAAAAGGTGTAATAAGGACCGTGGCTCATCTGCATCAGCGCTACGCAAGCGTAAAACGCCAGCACCCCGGGATTGCGCAATTGCTTGAGAAACCCATCTCCCGCAATTCGATTGCCCTGAGCCGGTTGGGCGTTCGGCACCCACAAACTGCTGACCACGATCCCGGCCATGATCAGCACCAGCGCCACCGGATAGATATCCAGGCTCAACCATTCGAACAACCGGCCAAGCGCGACCACAGTGATGATGAAACCGATGGAACCCCACAGGCGGATCTGACTGTAACGGTTAGTCTGGCCCTGCAAGTGCGCCAACGTGATGACTTCGAATTGCGGCAACACCGCGTGCCAGAAAAACGCGTGCAAGGCCATGACCATCGCCAGCCAGGCGTAGGTCTTGCTGACAAAGATCAGCGAAAACGTCAGCAGCGTGCAGACCGCACCGAAGCGCACGATGGCCAGGCGTCGGCCGGTGTAATCACCGAGCCAGCCCCAGATGTTCGGCGCCACGCAGCGCATCAGCATCGGGATCGCCACCAGCTCGCCGATGCGCGCGCTGGAAAAGCCCAGGTGATCGAAGTACAGCGCCAGAAACGGCGCTGTCGAACCGAGCAAGGCGAAATAGAACAGATAGAAACTGGAGAGCCGCCAGTACGGGAGCGCCGCCACCGTCGTCAGACCGCAGCGGCTGTGAGGTCAGTCATTAAAGCTGACCCAGCACCGGCGTGCTCACGCGCACGTCCAGGTTCTGCCCACGGTGACGCAACAGGTGATCCATCAGCACGATGGCCATCATCGCTTCGGCGATCGGTGTAGCGCGGATGCCGACGCACGGATCGTGGCGACCCTTGGTGACGACTTCCACCGGATTGCCATAGATGTCGATGGAACGGCCCGGCGTGGTAATGCTCGAGGTTGGCTTGAGCGCCAGGTGCGCGACGATCGGCTGACCCGACGAAATGCCACCCAAAATGCCGCCCGCGTTGTTGCTGAGAAAACCTTGCGGGGTCATTTCATCGCGGTGTTCGGTGCCGCGCTGGGCAACGCTGGCGAAACCGGCGCCGATTTCCACGCCTTTGACCGCGTTGATGCTCATCAGCGCATGGGCCAGTTCGGCGTCAAGGCGGTCGAAGATCGGCTCGCCGAGGCCCGGCATTACGCCTTCAGCGACTACGGTGATCTTCGCGCCAACCGAATCCTGGTCGCGGCGCAACTGGTCCATATAGGCTTCCAGCTCTGGCACTTTGTCTGGGTCGGGGCTGAAGAAGGCGTTCTCCTCCACCGAATCCCAGGTCTTGAACGGGATTTCGATCGGGCCGAGCTGGCTCATGTAGCCGCGAATGACGATGCCCTGAGTGGCCAGGTATTTTTTCGCAATCGCACCGGCGGCCACGCGCATGGCCGTTTCGCGGGCCGAACTGCGACCGCCGCCACGGTAATCGCGCTCGCCGTATTTGTGGTGATAGGTGTAGTCGGCGTGGGCCGGGCGGAACAGGTCCTTGATCGCCGAGTAATCCTTGGACTTCTGGTCGGTGTTGCGGATCAACAGGCCGATGGGGCAACCGGTGGTGCGCCCTTCGAACACGCCGGAGAGGATTTCGACTTCGTCGGCTTCCTGGCGCTGGGTGGTGTGGCGGCTGGTGCCGGGTTTGCGGCGATCCAGGTCACGCTGCAGATCCTCCAGAGAGATCTCCAGGCCCGGCGGGCAGCCGTCGACAATGGCGACCAACGCCGGACCATGGCTTTCGCCCGCGGTGGTGACAGTGAACAGCTTGCCGTAGGTATTGCCGGACATGCAGGACGCTCCGTGAATTCGAACCAAATACGTAATGCGCGCCAGTATACGCAGGCTACCCAACTAGTTCATCCTCGAACCTTATGGGTGCCTGCGAGTCCAACCGGCATCTTGTTCATGATGGCGTGATGATGCTGCGAGTTATAGCCTTGAGCCTTACCCTGTTTACCGGCTTTGTACAGGCCACTGTCCTGCAACGCCCGATTACTTTGGACACCGGCACTGGTGAGCTTTTCGGCTCGCTGTTGCTGCCCAAGTCCGACACGCCGGTACCGGTTGTCCTGATCATTTCCGGCTCCGGTCCTACGGATCGTGACGGAAACAACCCCGACGGCGGACGTAACGACAGCCTCAAGCGTCTCGCTTGGGTACTGGCCAAACACAACATCGCCAGCGTGCGTTATGACAAACGCGGCGTGGCGGCGAGTCTTGCGGCGACCCCGGATGAACGCAATCTTTCGGTTGAAGCCTACGTAGCGGACGCCGAGGCCTGGGGCCGCAAGCTCAAAACCGACCCGCGCTTTGGCCAACTGATCCTGCTGGGCCACAGCGAAGGCGCCTTGATCGCCAGCCTCGCGGCGCCAAGCCTGGATGCCGCCGCGGTCATCTCCATGTCCGGCAGCGCCCGGCCGATCGATCAGGTACTGCGCCAACAATTGAGCAATCGCCTGCCGCCGCCGCTGATGCTGCGCAGCAATGAACTGCTCGATAGCCTCAAGGCCGGCCACACCGACGACAACGTGCCGCCGCAGTTGCAGGTGATTTTCCGCCCGAGCGTGCAGCCGTATCTGATTTCATTGTTCCGCCAGGACCCGGCGGCGGCGTTCGCCAAATTGAAGATGCCGGCGCTGATCATCCAGGGCAGCAACGACATCCAGGTCGGTGTCGGTGACGCCAAGCTGTTGAAGGCCGCCAAACCGGACGCCGAGATGGCGCTGATCGAAGGCATGAACCACGTGATGCGCATCGTGCCCAACGATGTAAAACGGCAATTGGCCTCTTACAAAGATCCGCAATTGCCACTGGCGGCCGAACTCGGCACGCGAATCCTCGGGTTTATTGACGGACTTCGCACCAGCTAAGCGGTGCTAGGGGGCGTTCTCAACTGGTTTTCACGCCGCGTTGTCGCCTTAAAGCGGGCCAGGCAAGGCGCAGGCCGCTGGTAATGGTTGTTCCCTTTCCAAGGCCTGCAACGCAGGCTGGCCCGCTTTAAGGCACAACCCGAAGGGCCGGGCCTGCTGTTGTGCAGGGCTGCGTTGCTCAAAGCTTATTTGGAATGACCAAACCACGCTTCTCGCGCCTTGCCCTGCACAACAGCAGACCCGGCGCGGCGTGAAAACCAGTTGAGAACGCCCCCTGGCCCTCCAGTCCTGAAAAAAACGGCCGATAAGCCTTTGTCGCCAGCGCTATGACTGGCGGCAAGCAGAGCTTGGACAGGATCTCGCCGTTATGACTGATACCCAGACTTCACCCGACACCACTGCTGAAAAAGACGCACCACCAGTGGTCGAGCTGCCGTGGGCGGACGTCCACGCCGAGCACCACAAGATGCTCCGTCTGTCGCCATTGCAAACCGACCGCAACACCGGTGGACGGCCGCTGCGCTTTGTTGAATTCGGTTACGCCGAGCGCAACAACAAGGAACACAGTCTGATGCGCATGAGCATTTCGCTGCCCGGCCAGCGTGTGCGCAAGGAACAGAATCATCTGGACGTGTGGGTCGATCACGCCACCAGGCGTGTGCATTTCGGGCCTGACAGCGGTTTGCAGATCGAACCGATGAACCGTGGCATCGGCCGATACATGGCCGCTCAGGGCATTACCTGGGCGAAAAAGAGATGGCCTGGCTACACCGTCGACGGCACCGACCTGAACAACAAGGATGCGCTGAACGAAGACACTCGCCTGCGCCGCGATCACTTTTTGCGGATGCATGGTTTCGACGTGATCTATGCCGACGCCCAGCATTTGAAGGGCAGCGTCAAAGAGGTGCGGGTCGGCGACCTGTTGGGTGACTGGAGCACGGAAAAATTGCAGGTCGTGGAAATTCTTGAGGCGGCGCAGATGCTCCAGCAAGCCGAGCAAAATCTGGCCGAGCAGGAAGTCAAACTCAAGAAACACGAAGAAAAAGTCAGCAAGTACAAGCGCGAAGACGCCGGGCTGCGCTTTACCATTACCTGTCTGGTGGCGTTTGCGGTGTTTCAGGCGGGGTTGCTGATCTGGATTGCCACGCACCGGTAATCGGTGTCGAACCCAAAAAGATCGCAGCCTGCGGCAGCTCCTACACAGGTGTACACATAACCCTGTGAGCTGCCGCAGGCTGCGATCTTTTGCTTGTAAGGGTCAGACGCGGGAAGCGAACAGCGCCTGATGATCGCGGCACTGTTCCGCCGTCAGCATGAACACGCCATGCCCACCGCGCTCGAAATCAAGCCAGGCGAAGTCGACTTCCGGGTACAGCGCGTCGACGTGAACCTGGCTGTTGCCCACTTCGACAATCAGCAAGCCCTTCTCGGTCAGGTGATCCGCCGCTTCGGCGAGCATTCGACGCACCAGGTTCAAACCATCATCACCGCAGGCCAGGCCCAACTCCGGTTCGTGCTGGTATTCGTCCGGCATGTCGGCGAAATCTTCCGCATCGACGTAAGGCGGGTTCGACACGATCAGGTCGAAACGCTGACCCGGCAAACCATCAAATCCGTCGCCCTGAACCGTGTATACCCGCTCATCGACGCCATGACGCTCGATGTTCTGGTTGGCCACTTCCAGCGCTTCGAACGACAGATCGGCCAGTACCACTTCGGCGTTCTGGAACTCGTAGGCACAGGCGATACCGATACAGCCGGAACCGGTGCACAGGTCGAGAATTCGCGCAGGCTCGGCGCCCAGCCACGGCTCGAAACGTTTTTCGATCAGCTCGCCAATCGGCGAACGCGGGATCAATACGCGCTCATCGACAATGAACGACATGCCGCAAAACCACGTTTCACCCAACAGGTAGGCGGTAGGAATGCGTTCTTCGATACGGCGCTTGAGCATGCGTTGCAGCTTGACCAGCTCGTCTTCTTCCAGATTGCAGTCGAGATAGCTGTCGGCGATTTCCCACGGCAAGTGCAAGGCACCCAACACCAACTGACGCGCTTCGTCCCAGGCGTTGTCGGTCCCATGGCCGAAAAACAGATCCTCCCCATGGAAGCGGCTGACGGCCCAACGGATATGGTCACGCAGGGTACGAAGTCGGGAAGTGATCACGGGGCAAACTCCAAAAAAAACGACTGGCGATTCTAACAGCCAAAACGCGTCTCGACGACGCGGGAAAACTTTCGGGGCAAATGTAGGACTATTCTATTTTTTCGACTGGCTATTGAACAAAACGAGCCTATTGACAAGGCTGCGAGCCAGCAATGACGGTGCCTACGATGGTAGCGATTCACAGAAGCGCTCAGCCAGAGGACAATGTCGCAAAAGCCCCACTCAAAGGAGCCCCAGAATGTCCGTTCCAAAAACGATGTTTCAACTCAGCGGCCGCGGTTATGCAGCTGCCGTTCTGAGCCATGCGACCCTTGTCATCATCGATGCCCAGAAAGAATACCTCAGCGGCCCCTTGGCCTTGAGCGGCATGGATGCTGCCGTCGCGAACATCAAGCAACTGGTGGCCGCTGCCCGTGCAGCCGGCCGGCCGATCGTCCATGTCCGCCACCTCGGCACCGTCGGTGGGCTGTTCGATCCACAAGGTGAGCGCGGTGAGTTCATCCCGGGCCTGGAACCACAGGGCGACGAAACCATCATCGGTAAATTGCTGCCAAGTGCGTTCCACGGCACCGAACTGCTGGAACGCCTGCAGAATCTCGGCTCGCTGGACCTGATCGTGTGCGGTTTCATGAGCCACTCCAGCGTCAGCACCACGGTGCGTGCCGCGAAGAACCTGGGCTTTCGTTGCACGCTGGTGGAAGACGCCTGCGCGACTCGCGACCTGCCTTACAAGGGTGGCGTATTGAGCGCAGACCACGTACAGCAGACCGAAATGGCGATCATGGCGGACAACTTCGCCACCCTCGCCCTGACCCAGGCTCTGATTTGATCAACGCTCGATGAGCGGTCCATGCCGCCGCTCATCCGCAAAAGCCTATCATTTGCTGTAATTGTCTTAGCCTCAGGAACATCCCGGTCAACTCCCGGTCGAAGGGCCGATACCCATTGAGGAAGGTCGGAATGAAGTTATCCGATGGTTTTGACGCTCGCCGCTTGCGGCCCAAAGGCCAACGCAACTGGCGTTTTCGAATCGGCGCGGCATTTGCTGCCTTGCTGTCGATGTGCGGTGTGTTGCTGGCGATGGCAGGCATAGCCAGCCTGCTTGGCCACGCGCCCGCCTTGGGCGAGTTGAATACCAACCGGGTCGGTTCGGCAGTGATTCTGGCGATTGGCCTGTTCGTGCTGTACCTCGGCGTGTGGCTGTGGCGTCGCTGCCGTCGCCGCTCGCGGCAATCGCAAGAGCTGAACATCTCCCCGCATTTGATGAAAAAGCATGACTGAGCCGAGCGTTGCGCGTTTTCTCGCGCCCCATTCGTCTCGAGTTGGGTAAACTGGCCGCCCTTCGCGGAGGCTGACATGCAAGACGACGATTTTTCCCTGTTCAAAAGCGCGATCCAAGGCGTCAAGCCGATCAAACACGATCGCGCCGAAACCGGCAAACCCAAAGCTGACCGCGCACAAATCGCCAAGTTGCGACAAGCCGCCACCGTACGCACCGATGCCACCACCGTTGACGGGCTGTCCGATCAGTTCGTTATTGATGTTGGCCCGGAAGACGAGCTGATGTGGGCGCGTGACGGCGTTCAGGAAAGCCAGATGCGCAAGCTCAAGATCGGACAGATCCCGTTCGAAGGCAGCCTCGACCTTCATGGCATGAACGTGGAAAAGGCCCGGGAAACCCTCTGGGCGTTTCTGGCCGAAGCGACCAAATTCGAAATCCGCTGCGTGCGCGTCACCCACGGCAAGGCCGTGCGTCTGGACGGCAAGCGGCCGATGATCAAAAGCCACGTCAACACCTGGCTGCGCCAACATTCACAAGTGCTCGGCTTCACCTCGTGCCAAGCGAAACACGGCGGCGCCGGAGCGGTTTATGTGATGCTCAAACGGACCATGATGGAAGGTCGCGACGAATAAAGCCGTCACCTAGCAAATTATCGGGATAACGATTTGCAATGATATGGGAGCTCCCGTAATACTCCGCAAATGGAATTTAAAGAACGACTCAAAGCAGCCCGCCAACACGCCAAGCTCAATCAAACCGAGCTTGCCGAGCGCGCAGGCCTGACGCAAACCTCTATCTCCGACCTTGAGCGCGGGAAATCGAAGGCAACAGCCTTTGCTGCCCAGATCGCTTCAGCGTGTGGCGTTTCACCGATGTGGCTGGCTGAAGGTGCCGGTGACATGCTTAAAGGGGTGTCCGATGCTGTTCCGTTGAATCGCATCCCTCCAAGCGTTTCAATGTCAGACATCCAGCCTTGGGACGACGGCACGCCCCTGGATGACGATGAGGTTTATGTCCCCTTCCTGCGTGAAGTTGAACTGGCGGCCGGCTCAGGCCGTTTCGTGATCTCAGAAAGCGACAGCGCCAGGCTGCGCTTCTTCAAGAAAGACCTGCGTCACAACAACGTGCAATTCAGCAACGCCAGGTGCGTAGTGGTGAGCGGAAACAGCATGCTCCCGGTACTGCGCGACGGCGCTACCGTTGGCATGAACGTCGGAAAGAACTCGTTGGGCGACATCGTCGACGGCGACATGTACGCGATCAACCACAACGGCCAGCTCCGCGTGAAACAGGTCTACCGACTGCCCAGTGGGATCCGCCTACGCAGTTTCAACCGTGACGAGCACCCGGACGAGGACTACACCTTCGCCGAGATCCAGGAGCAGCAGCTTGCGATCCTGGGTCATGTCTTTTGGTGGGCGATGTATTCGCGGTGAACTGAGTTGCGGTGATTCGACGCCCATCCAAGAGAAGCCCGCCAAGCGCGTAATGCTGTTCACTTAAGAAAAGTTTGGGATGGGATGGGGTACATATCCATTTCTGCGGTAGCGGCTGCTGGCGGTTTCGCTTTTACAGCGAGTCACTTGGAAATACGGAATGCCGCCCAACCCCAAGTAACCAAGGGCTCTTGCCCCGCCATTCGGTGCCTCGCTCAGGCTCGGCATGCCCTCACTCCGGCATTGCTCCGGGGGCCCACCGCCATCGGCCATCCATGGCCGGGGGCGGCTACCTCGGCATCCATGCCGAGGTGCCCCCTGCGCAACGCCTGCGTTCGGCCTCTGGAAAAGGGGCGGCAGATCTGAAGCCAAAGCAAAGCAACAGCAACGGCAACAGCAACAGCAACAGCAACAGCAACAGCAACAGCAACAGCAACAGCAACAGCAACAGCAACAGCAACAGCAACAGCAAGATCAAAAGATCGCAGCCTCGCTTCGCTCGACAGCTCCTACAGGGAAATGCGTTCACTTGAAGTCAGGCCGGCCGGTAGGCCGCCTCGCTTTGGCGTTTGCAGTGCACGCCCCCTCGAGAGGCCGAGTGGAGGTTCTGCGCAGTGGGCAACCCGGCATGGATGCCGGATTAGCCGCCCCCGGCCATGGATGGCCGATGGCGGCGGGCCCACGGAGCAGGACCGGAGCGCGGGCATGCCGAGCCTATGCGAGGCACCGAACGAAAGGGGCAAGAGCCCTTGGTTACTTGGGGTTGGGCGGCATTCCGTATTTCCATCGGCATAGGGGACGGCCATCTGGCCGTGCCCCTGCCACACCACCCGGCATGCGGGTCCGCACCGGGCGGTTCGAGAAGTTGAGGTCAGCAGAGTCGAGGTAGACCCAACCGGTC
>NZ_SOPU01000034.1:0-575 GCF_004402115.1 Pseudomonas sp. F01002
GGTCTTGAGATCCCGGTACCGGTGTCGGTCATTGCCTTTAACCTGGGCAAGCCGGTGACGGTTAAATACACCGTAACTCGAGGGACGAATAGGCCACAAGACTCACAGCCCTTCTCGCTGAGTGTGCAGAGCATTCCCAATCAGGATGGCGCCTTGCCAACGCCGGCCATCGACGGTGCGGTGGGCAACGTGCTGGACGTCAACAGCCTGGTAGGCACTGAGAATCTGCGGGTGGCTCAATGGCCGTTTCAGCTTGCAAGGCAGAACGTCTGGCTGCGCTATGACGGTATCCTGGATAACGGCACATCGACCGAATGGGTCGTCTGGGCCGGCGCGGTGCATTCTACGTCGTCAGGGCTGATCGCGCTGGCTCCCAGGGACTGGCTGAAAACGCTCAAGGACGGCAGCGAGCTAAAGGTCACCTTCCGGGTGAACTTCGATAGGGTGGCCGATGCCGCTACGGCGGTGACCTTCCCGCTGCGCACCTATACCATCAGAGCGGTGGCATTGATTACCCCCACCCTTACCACCGTGTCGGACTCCAGAGGGCCTGTTCCCGAGGGTGGCATCACCGT
>NZ_SOPU01000034.1:646-1104 GCF_004402115.1 Pseudomonas sp. F01002
TCCGCACCCGGTTTCAGCACCGCCACGCACCTTTACCGTCACGGAGCTTGTGGCGCCGACCATCACCTCGGTCAAAGGCGATCTGAGCGGTGTCGAGATTCCCCAAGGCGGCACCACCACGGAAACCACGGTGATCCTGACCGGTGCCGCCAGCAGAGGTCAGAAGGTCCAGATTCTGGACGGTGCGACCCCCAAAGGCGAACCCATCGCCGACCCAACGACCGGTGTCTGGACGCTGGATGTCCCCGGGTTGAGCCTGACGGCTCACAGCATCACCGCCAAAGCGTTGTATGGCAGTGGCGTAACCTCGGAGGCGCGGACCTTTACCGTCCAATCAGCCCTCATGCTGAATCCGCCTTCCGTTAAAGAAACCGTCGACAACAACCTAAACCCCATCGCCGCCAAAGACTCCCTCACCGTGGTGGTCCCTCAGGGCGTCCTGCTACCCACCGACCTGC
>NZ_SOPU01000035.1:0-54910 GCF_004402115.1 Pseudomonas sp. F01002
GTTCGACCGGTTGGGTCTACCTCGACTCTGCTGACCTCAACTTCTCGAACCGCCCGGTGCGGACCCGCATGCCGGGTGGTGTGGCAGGGGCACGGCCAGATGGCCGTCCCCTATGCCGATTCGAAAAGCGCGAAAGTAACCAAAGCGCTTTGCCCCGCCATTCGGTGCCTCGCCCAGGCTCGGCATGCCCTCACTCCGGCACTGCTCCGGGGGCCCGCCGTCATCGGCCATCCATGGCCGGTGGCGGCTACCGCGGCATCCTTGCCGCGGTGCCCCCTGCGCAACGCCTGCGTTCGGCCTCTGGGAAAGGGGCAGCAGATCTGAAGCCAAAGCAAAGCAACAGCAACGGCAAGATCAAAAGATCAAAAGATCAAAAGATCAAAAGATCAAAAGATCAAAAGATCAAAAGATCAAAAGATCAAAAGATCAAAAGATCAAAAGATCAAAAGATCGCAGCCTCGCTTCGCTCGACAGCTCCTACAGGGAAATGCATTCACTTGAAGCCAGGCCGGCCAGTATAGGCCGCCTCGCGTTGGCGTTTGCGGTGCACGCCCCCTCGAGAGGCCGAGCGCAGGTTCTGCGCAGTGGGCAACCCGGCATGGATGCCGGGTTAGCCGCCCCCGGCCATGGATGGCCGATGGCGGCGGGCCCACNGGGCGAGGCACCGAACGAAAGGGGCAAGAGCCCTTGGTTACTTGGGGCTTTTCCAAGTGACTCGCTGTAAAAGCGAAACCGCCCTCAGCCATCACCTAAATGACGGATATACACCCAATCAAAGCCCCCGATCAGCACCCACCACCAATGTGTAGGTCCGCCTGAAGCCCCGAGACTAAGTGAACAGCACGTCGTTGTTGCAGCCTTTAACGGCTTACCACATCAGATCGTCCGGGATCTGATAGGCCGCGTACGGATCGTCTTCGGCAGCGACTTCTTCGGTCTTTACATTCAGCTGCACGATGCGCTGCGGATCGCGCTCCTGGATCTTCAGGGCCGCCTCACGGGGGATCACTTCGTAACCGCCGGCGTGGTGCACGATCGCCAGGAAACCATTACTGAGCTTGTTGCGCATCAGCGTGTTGACGGAAATGCGCTTGACCTTCTTGTCATCGACGAAGTTGTAGTAGTCCTCGGTCGTCAGCTTCGGCAGACGCGAGACTTCGATCAATTGCTTGACCTGGGCGGCGCGGGCTTTCGCCTCGGCCTTCTCCTGTTGCTGGCGGTTCAGCTCCTGGTCGCGCTTGACCTTCTCGGCCATGGCTTCCTGGGCGGCACGCTGCTGCGAGTCATCAAGTTCGATCTGACCTTTGTGGGCCAGACGCTGCTGCTTCTGTTTCTCTTTGCCGACCTGTTTGGCCTGCTTCTGGTTGACCAGCCCTGCTTTGAGCAACTGGTCGCGAAGGGAAATGCTCATGGTGCTTATTACTCACTTAGGCAACTGCTCAACCGCAGCTGGGCAAATTCTTTTCCTGACGTTTGGCTTCGCCCCACAAGGCGTCCAACTCTTCGAGGGTGCAATCTTCTATGGGACGGTGGGTGTCGCGCAATGCCTGTTCGATAAAACGGAAGCGTCTTTCGAACTTGCTGTTGGCGCCACGCAGTGCAGTTTCGGGATCGACCTTGAGATGGCGTGCCAGATTGACCACGGAAAACAACAGATCACCGACTTCATCGGCAATCGCTGCCGAGTCATTGTCGGCCATGGCTTCGAGCACTTCATCGAGCTCTTCGCGCACTTTGTCGAGCACCGGCAAGGCGTCAGGCCAGTCGAACCCGACCTGCCCTGCACGCTTCTGCAACTTCGCCGAACGGGACAATGCCGGCAGTGCTGCGGGTACATCGTCGAGCAAGGACAGTTGCGTTGGCGTGGATGATTTCTCGGCGCGTTCTTCAGCCTTGATCTCTTCCCAGCGTTGTTTGACCTGCTCTTCACTCAGGCGCGGAACATCCAGCGGCGCGTACAGATCACCGGTAGGAAACACGTGCGGATGACGGCGAATCAACTTGCGGGTGATGCTGTCGATGACGCCGGCGAATTCGAAGCGCCCTTCTTCCCGTGCCAGCTGGCTGTAATAAACCACCTGGAACAGCAAATCCCCCAACTCACCCTGCAAGTGATCGAAGTCACCGCGCTCGATGGCGTCGGCGACTTCATAGGCTTCCTCAAGGGTGTGCGGGACGATGGTTTCGTAGGTTTGCTTGATGTCCCACGGGCAGCCGAACTGCGGGTCGCGCAGACGGTTCATCAGGTGCAGCAAGTCTTCAAGTGAATACATCAATCAATCTCTACTCAAAACCAATGTGGGAGCGAGCTTGCTCGCGATAGGGCCGGCACATCCAACATCACTGTTGACTGAACGGCCCTCATCGCGAGCAAGCTCGCTCCCACAGGGGATCACCATCACGGCGTACGGTTACGACGGGTTTCGATGATGTTCGGCAACTGGGAAATCCGCCCCAGCAACCGCCCCAGTGCATCCAGCCCCGGAATCTCGATGGTCAGGGACATCAACGCCGTGTTGTCCTCCTTGTTCGAGCGGGTGTTGACCGCCAGCACATTGATCCGCTCGTTGAGCAGCACTTGCGAAACGTCACGCAGCAGACCGGACCGGTCGTAGGCGCGGATGATGATGTCCACCGGATAGGTGAGCACCGGCACCGGCCCCCAGCTGACCTGGATGATCCGCTCGGGCTCGCGCCCGCCCAGTTGCAGCACCGAGGCGCAGTCCTGACGGTGAATACTCACACCGCGGCCCACGGTGATGTAACCGACAATCGCATCCCCCGGCAGCGGCTGGCAGCAGCCGGCCATCTGGGTCATCAGGTTGCCGACGCCCTGGATCTGGATGTCGCCGCGCTTGCCCGGTTTGTAACCGGTGGCTTTGCGTGGAATCAGTTCCAGCTGTTCGCTGCCGCGTTCCGGCTCGACCAGTTGCTGCGCCAGGTTCACCAGTTGTGCCAGACGCAAATCGCCTGCACCCAACGCGGCGAACATGTCTTCGGCCATTTTCATGTTGGCCTTTTCGGCCAGCTTGTCGAAATCTACCGCTGGCAGACCGAGGCGGTTGAGTTCGCGCTCCAGCAAGGTTTTACCGGCGGCGACGTTCTGATCGCGCGCCTGCAATTTGAACCAGTGAACGATCTTCGCCCGTGCCCGCGAGGTGGTGATGTAACCCAGATTCGGGTTCAGCCAGTCGCGGCTCGGGGTGCCGTGCTTGCTGGTGATGATCTCGACCTGTTCACCGGTTTGCAGGCTGTAGTTGAGCGGCACGATGCGCCCGTTGATCTTCGCGCCACGACAGTTGTGACCGATTTCGGTGTGCACGCGGTAGGCGAAGTCCAGCGGTGTCGCGCCCTTCGGCAAGTCGATGGCGTGACCGTCCGGGGTGAAGATGTACACCCGATCCGGTTCGATATCGACCCGCAGCTGTTCAGCCAGGCCGCCGATGTCACCCAATTCTTCATGCCACTCGAGGACCTGACGCAGCCAGGAGATTTTCTCTTCGTAGTGGTTGGAGCCGGATTTGACGTCGGTGCCCTTGTAGCGCCAGTGCGCGCAAACGCCCAGCTCGGCTTCTTCGTGCATGGCGTGGGTGCGGATCTGCACTTCCAGCACCTTGCCCTCGGGGCCAATCACCGCGGTGTGCAGCGAGCGGTAGCCGTTCTCTTTCGGGTTGGCGATGTAGTCGTCGAATTCTTTCGGGATGTGCCGCCACAGGGTGTGGACGATACCGAGCGCGGTGTAGCAGTCGCGCATTTCCGGCACCAGCACGCGAACGGCGCGCACGTCGTAGATCTGGCTGAACTCCAGACCCTTGCGCTGCATTTTGCGCCAGATCGAATAGATGTGTTTGGCCCGACCGCTGATGTCGGCGTCGACGCCGGTGGCGGTCAGCTCATTCTTCAGTTGGCTCATCACGTCGGCGATGAAGCGCTCGCGATCCAGACGCCGCTCATGAAGCAACTTGGCGATCTGCTTGTACTGATCGGGCTCAAGGTAACGGAAGGACAAGTCCTCCAGTTCCCACTTGATGTGACCGATACCGAGACGGTGAGCCAAAGGCGCGTAGATGTCGAAGACTTCACGGGCGACGCGGTTGCGTTTTTCGTCATCGGCGGTTTTCACCGCACGAATCGCGCAGGTGCGTTCGGCCAGTTTGATCAGCGCAACGCGAACGTCGTCGACCATGGCGACCAGCATCTTGCGCAGGTTTTCGACCTGGCCCTGCGTGCCCAGTACCAGGGATTGACGGGGGCTGAGGCTGGCGCTGATCGCCGCCATGCGCAACACGCCGTCGATGAGTTTGGCGACCACCGGACCGAAGCGCTGGCTGATCGCCGGCAACTCAATCTGGCCTTCGCGCACGCCGCGATACAGGATCGCGGCAACCAACGAATCCTGATCGAGTTTGAGGTCGGCGAGAATCTCGGCGATCTCAAGGCCCGTGCGGAAACTCGAGGTCCCTTCGGACCACAGGTTTTTCGCCGCATTGGCTTGTTGTTCAGACGCACGAGCAAACTCGCACGCTTCTTTCAAGGCTTCGCGATCCAGTGCCGGATCGACACTGACCGCGTGATCGAGCCAAGCCTCGAGATTGATACTGCCGTCGGTGTTGATCGGCTGGTGTGCTCTCACCTGTACCATCTTGCTTACCTTCCCTACGACGCAGATTCAATGCGTCAAATCGCTGACCTTCGTTGCCCGTGCGCCCACATCAGGGCCGGTACGCGGCTGCACGGGCGGGCCAGTCGGACCAGACGAGCCGTCCTAGCTCGCTTCAAATAACGCCATGGCCTCGACATGTGCCGTCTGAGGAAACATATCGAGAATCCCGGCACGTTTTAACCGGTAGCCCTGCTTGATCAATTCGACCGTATCGCGCGCCAGCGTTGCCGGATTGCACGACACATACACCAACCGTTTGGCGCCCAGGGACGCAAGCTTGCGCACTGCCTCGAAAGCACCGTCACGCGGTGGGTCCAAGAGTACCGCACAAAAGCCTTCGCGCGCCCATTCGGCATCGGTCAAAGGCTGGGATAAATCGGCCTGAAAAAACTTCGCATTATGAAGATTGTTGCTAGCAGCGTTCGCGGCTGCTCGCTCGACCATCGCCTGCACACCTTCCACCGCCACCACTTCACGAACGACCTTGGCCAGCGGCAAGGCAAAGTTACCCAAACCACAGAATAGATCGAGAACTCGTTCCTCCGCCGTCGGCTTCAGCCACTCCAACGCTTGAGCGATCATCGCTTCGTTGACCCCGGCGTTGACCTGGATGAAATCGCCCGGCCGATAGGCCAGGTTCAAGTCCCACTGTTCAAGCCGATAACCCAACGACTGGTCAGCCTCGACCGGTTGCGGTTCGCCGTCACCGTGCAGCCACAGTTGGGCTTCATGGAACGCGCAGAAATCCTTGAGGATCGTCATGTCAGCGTCGGACAGCGGCGCCATGTGCCGCAGCAACACCGCCAACGACGAACCGCTGAACAACTCCACATGCCCCAGCGCCTGAGGTTTGCTCAAGCGCCGAAGCATTTCCGGCAAGCGGGTCATGATCGGTTGCAAGGGCTGTACCAGCACCATGCATTCGTTGATCGCAACGATGTCCTGACTGCCAGCGGCGCGGAAACCGACTTCGAGCTTCTTCGCCTTCATGTCCCAGCGCACCGCCACTCGGGCGCGACGCCGGTAACCGAATTCCGGACCGCTCAAAGGCGCGGCCCATTCTTCGGGTTCAACACCGGCGACCTTCGACAATTGCTCGGCGAGCATGCGCTGTTTCAGGGCGAGTTGTTCGTTGTGCGGCAGATGCTGCACGCTGCAACCGCCACAGCGACCGGCATGCGGACACGGTGCCGGGCGGCGCAGTTCGCTGGCCTGGAACACCCGTTCGGTGCGCGCCTCGACCACTTTGCCGTGGGCGCCCAACACGCGTGCTTCGACTTCTTCACCGGCCAATGCGCCGATGACGAACCAGGTGCGACCTTCAAAAAACGCGATACCGCGACCGTCATTAGCCAGGCGCTCAATACTCAAGCGCTGCTTTTTGCCGGTCGGAATTTGCGGGGCCTTGCTGCCGCCGGTGGGCTGGAAGCGCAGGCCTCTCTCTTGCTTGGCCATCAGTTGGGCGCGTCGAAAATGCCGGTCGACAAGTAACGGTCGCCACGGTCGCAGATGATCGCGACGATCACCGCGTTTTCAACTTCTTTGGACAGACGCAGCATGGCTGCCACGGCACCGCCCGAGGACACGCCGCAGAAGATGCCTTCTTCGCGGGCCAGACGACGGGTCACGTCTTCGGCTTCGCTTTGCGCCATGTCGACGATCCGGTCCACGCGCTCGGCCTGGTAGATCTTCGGCAGGTATTCCTGCGGCCAGCGACGGATACCCGGAATCGCCGAGCCTTCCATCGGTTGCAGGCCGATGATCTGCACGCTCTCGTTCTGCTCTTTCAAGTAGCGCGAGACGCCCATGATGGTACCGGTGGTGCCCATGGAGCTGACGAAATGGGTGATGGTGCCTTCGGTCTGACGCCAGATTTCCGGGCCGGTGGTGGTGTAGTGCGCTTGCGGGTTGTCCCCGTTGGCGAACTGATCCAGCACCTTGCCGCGGCCTTCGGCTTCCATTCGCTGGGCGAGGTCACGAGCGCCTTCCATGCCCTCTTCCTGAGTGACCAGAATCAGCTCGGCGCCATACGCCGTCATGGCGGCTTTACGTTCGGCGCTGGAATTGTCCGGCATGATCAGGATCATCTTGTAACCCTTGATCGCGGCGGCCATCGCCAGGGCGATACCGGTGTTACCCGAGGTCGCTTCGATCAGCGTATCGCCGACGTGGATCTGCCCGCGCAATTCAGCGCGGGTGATCATCGACAGCGCCGGACGGTCCTTGACCGAACCCGCCGGGTTATTCCCTTCGAGCTTGAGCAAAAGGGTATTGCTGGTGGCGCCAGGCAGGCGCTGCAAACGGACCAGCGGGGTGTTGCCGACGCAATCGGCGATGGTTGGGTACTGCAAGGTCATGGCGTATTCGCAATCCAGACTGCGGGGGCGCCTATCATACCGGCAAACCGACCCAGGCCATATCACGCAAAGTACGGTGCTTATGGTTTATGGGAATAAGGGGCGGGATCAGTATTCTTCGCCTTGCGCGACATTCAATGCATAGAACTCATGCAACTTGGCCTGCAACAACTGTTTGTCCGGTAGCTGCACCTGGTATTCAGCGATCAGCGCTGGCGACAGGCTGCGGTTAAGGGCGTACTCGACCACCTCGTCATCCTTGCTGGCACAAAGCAACACACCAATGGCCGGGTTTTCGTGGGGTTTGCGCTCATCGCGATCCAGCGCTTCCAGATAGAAGCTCAGCTTGCCCAGATACTCCGGCTCAAAACGGCCGACCTTAAGCTCAATGGCCACCAGGCAGTTGAGCCCACGGTGGAAGAACAGCAGATCCAGGGCGAAATCACGCCCCCCGACTTGCATCGGGTGTTCAGACCCGACAAAACAAAAGTCGCGACCCAGTTCGATCAGAAATTCCTTGAGACGCGCCAGTAACCCTTTGTGCAGATCGGTTTCGGCATGGCCGCCGGGCAGCTCGAGAAACTCGACCATGTAGGCGTCGCGGAATATCTCCAGCGCTGCCGGGTGAGTTTGTTTCAGCACTGCTGAGACTTTTGCTGGTTGGGTAATGCTGCGCTCGAACAGTGCAGCTTTTAGCTGGCGTTCCAGCTCACGCGTCGACCACTTTTCCTGGACGGTCAATCGCAGATAGAACTCACGCTCTTGCGGAAGTTTGCTCTGACTTAGAATGAGCAGGTTGTGAGTCCAGGGTAATTGTGTCAGCAGCGCTGACACTTTTTCATCGCCCCGATAAGCCTCGTAGAACTGGCGCATACGGAACAGATTGCGCCGGGTAAACCCGCGCAACCCTGGTTGAGTCTGAGCCAGATGCTCGGCCAGTTGATTGACCACGGCATCTCCCCACTCAGCCTGTTCCAGCTTGCGACTGATGTAAGCACCCACCTGCCAATACAGCTCGATCAACTGGGTATTCACCGCTTGCATGGCCTGCTGCTTGGCACTGTGAATCAGTGCAAGCACTTCATTGAAACGGTCGTCGGCTGCGTTGCCGGGGACGCTGGATGCATTCATGCCGAACTCCTGGAGGACGAGGAAAAACGCGAGTCTATTCCGTCAAGTCAGGCTTAAGGTGTCGGCGATACCCTTTAGGAAAGGTCGTACAAAATAACGGGAACGCTCCGGTAAAAACAGAACGGTGGTGTAGGGAAGGGCCTCTTCGCGAGCAGGCTCGCTCCCACAGGGCTAGGCGTTGATCACACCATTTGTGGCCGACACACCTCCACTGTGGGAGCGAGCTTGTCTCCGGGCGGCGATCCGACGATGGCGTCGTCACTGACACCACCGTCATCAGCCACTAATCGAATATTAAGCCGCAACCCTACCTCAGTGTTCTCAGCCCAAAGACTCCCACCCTGCCGCTGCACCGCATTCCTCGCAATGCTCAACCCCAAGCCAAATCCACCATCCCCCGGCCGTGAACCGTCGAGTCGAATGAACGGACAGAAGATCCGCTCAAGATCCGCCTCTGCCACCCCGCCGCCCTCATCCTCCAGCCACACATGCCAGAAGTCGCCATCGCGCTGCCCACCAAGGCGTACAACGCTGCCCTGCGGTGAATGACGAATGGCATTGCGCAGGATGTTTTCCAGCGCTTGAGCCAACGTATTGAGATTGCCGCGCACCCAGCAGGACGAATCCACCGCGCACTGCAACCGGCTCGCCGGCCAGCCACTTTCATAGCAGGCATTTTCCGTGAGCATTTCCCACAACGCCTGAATCTGGATCGATTCGTCGGGCAGCGGCGCGCGCTCGGTGTCAAGCCAGGCCAGTTGCAGGGTGTCTTCCACCAGACGCTGCATGCCATCGACCTCTCGGCCGATGCGCTCGCGCAATTGCGTCAACCCCTGCTCGCTTTCGCTGGCCACCCGCAGGCGACTCAGTGGCGTGCGCAATTCGTGGGACAGGTCGCGCAGCAGTTGTTGTTGCAGGGCCACCGTGCTTTGCAGGCGCTCGGACATGTGATCGAAGGCCCGGCCCAGTTCACCAAGCTCATCCGGGCGATTGGTAATGCGGCTCGACAACCGCACATTCAACGGGTCGGCACGCCAGGCATTGGCTTGTTCGCGCAGACTGTTCAAAGGCACGACCAGCAACCGATACAGACCGACGCACAACAGTAAGGTGAACAGTCCGGGAATCACCCCGTTGGTGATCACCCGCCAGAACACCCGGTATTGCCCGGGCACGAAACGCCGGGGCAGTTCGATCACCAGACTGCCGGCGGACGGATCGTTGGGAAAAGGCACTCTCAACCACGGCAAGCCTTTGGTATGGCGACTCGTCGGCCAATCCAGACCGCGTAAAAAGGTCAGGCGCTGGATTTCTTTTTCAGTCAGCGGGTAACTGCTCAATGACTGCAAATCGCCGCCAATCACACCGACCCATGTCGACTCGCGATGGCCGACACTCTGCAACCAGGCATCGATGCCCGCACTCTGGCGCTCATTCCACACCTGCTCGGCCTCGGCGGCGTAGCGCATCAGCGTGCCCCGTGCCTCGTCGGACAGGAACAGGTTTTTCTGTTCCATGTAGCGCCCCCAGGACCAACTGAGCCAGATCATCAGCAGACAGAACGCCACCAACAAACACGCCAGTTTCCAGAACAGCGAATGCCTGCCCGGCAGGTCAGTCCACTTCATCGACAGCACTCAATACGTAACCCTTGCCCCACACCGTGCGCACTTCCCGCTCGGTGTAACCGACGGCCTTGAGCTTGCGACGGATCTGGCTGATGTGCATGTCGAGGCTGCGGTCATGGGGCGCGTAACCGCGCTGCAGTACATGCTGGTAAAGGAAGGCTTTGCTCAGGACTTCATCGCCATTGCGGTTCAGCGTTTCCAGCAACCGGTATTCGCTGCGGGTCAGGCCGGCAGCGTGTTCGCCATAAAAGACATCACAGCATTCATCGTCGAAACGCAGGCTGTCCGCCGAAGGGGCAATCGGTGCCGGCGCCGGCCGGCGGTCGAGCGCGACGCGCCGCAGGATCGCTTCGATGCGCACCCGCAACTCGACCATGCTGAAAGGTTTGGGCAGGTAATCATCGGCGCCCAGCCGAAAACCACTGATGCGATCCGCCTCGGCACCGAGCGCCGACATCAGCACCACCGGGGTGGAATGGCTCTGGCGCAACTGCGTCAGTACATTCAGCCCGTCCAGGCCCGGCAGCAGAATATCCATCAGCACCACATCGAAGGCTTGCTGGCGGGCGATGGTCAAGCCTTCCAGACCGTTCTGGCACCACGTCACCTGAAAACCGCAACGTCCCAGGTGCTCATGAACATAGGCGCCGAGTACGAGGTCGTCTTCTATAGACAGGATACGAGGGTGGCCAGCAGTGATGGGAGTCATGACTATCTGCAAATAATTCTCAGTTGGCGATTATTCAAGATTGCCTCGCTGTGGGCAACACAAGGTTTGCCCGTGACGTAAAAGTGGTGATCCGGCCGACGAATGCCGACATCAATTTTACGAAGATTGCCCGCCTGCAAATCGCTACACTGCGCAGGTGGCGCGTGCTGGACGTACGTGCAGGTCATTAAATCGCTGGATGCAGGAGAGATGCGTGCTCAAGAAACTGGGAATTAAAGGCCGCGTGCTATTGCTGACCCTGTTGCCGACCAGCCTGATGGCCTTGGTTCTGGGCGGCTATTTCACCTGGATGCAGCAATCCGACCTGCAAACCCAGCTTATGCAGCGTGGCGAGATGATCGCCGAACAACTGGCGCCCCTGGTGGCCCCGGCCATGGGCCACAAGAACACCGACTTGCTGGAACGCATTGCCACCCAATCCCTCGAACAAACAGACGTGCGCGCCGTTTCGTTCCTCGCGCCCGACCGCTCCCTGTTGGCCCATGCCGGCCCGACCATGCTCAATCAGGCGCCGGTCGGCAACAGTTCGCAGATGCTGCGCCGCAGCGGCAATGACGCGACGCGTTACTTGCTGCCAGTGTTCGGCAAGCACCGCAATCTGGCCGGTGACGTGATTCCCGATGAAGCCGACCGCCTGCTGGGCTGGGTCGAACTCGAACTGTCCCACAACGGCATGCTGCTGCGCGGTTACCGCAGCCTGTTCGCCAGCCTGCTGCTGATCGGCGCAGGCCTGGCCGGTGCGGCGTTACTGGCGTTGCGCATGGGTCGGAGCATCAATCGGCCGCTGAGTCAGATCAAGCAAGCGGTGGCGCAACTCAAGGACGGTCATCTGGAAACCCGCCTGCCGCCCCTCGGCAGCCAGGAGCTGGACACACTGGCGTCCGGCATCAACCGTATGGCCGGCACCTTGCAGAATGCGCAGGAAGAATTGCAGCACAGCATCGACCAGGCAACCGAAGACGTACGCCAGAACCTGGAAACCATCGAGATCCAGAACATCGAACTGGACCTGGCACGCAAGGAAGCCCTTGAAGCCAGCCGGATCAAATCCGAGTTCCTGGCCAACATGAGCCATGAAATCCGCACGCCGCTCAATGGCATTCTCGGCTTCACGCATCTGCTGCAAAAAAGCGAGCTGACCCCGCGCCAGCTCGACTATCTGGGTACCATCGAAAAATCCGCCGACAGCCTGCTGGGGATCATCAACGAGATTCTCGATTTCTCGAAAATCGAGGCCGGCAAACTGGTGCTCGACCATATTCCGTTCAACTTGCGCGACCTGCTCCAGGACACGCTGACCATCCTCGCCCCGGCCGCCCACGCCAAGCAACTGGAGCTGGTGAGCCTGGTTTATCGCGATACGCCGCTGTCGCTGGTGGGTGATCCGCTGCGGCTCAAGCAGATCCTCACCAATCTGGTCAGCAATGCGATCAAGTTCACCCGCGAAGGCACCATCGTCGCCCGGGCCATGCTTGAAGAAGAGCATGAAGACAGCGTGCAACTGCGCATCAGCATTCAGGACACCGGCATCGGGCTGTCGAACCAGGACGTGCGCGCCTTGTTCCAGGCCTTCAGCCAGGCCGACAATTCGCTGTCCAGGCAACCTGGCGGCACCGGTCTGGGGTTGGTGATATCCAAACGTCTGATCGAACAGATGGGTGGCGAGATTGGCGTCGACAGTACGCCCGGTGAAGGCTCGGAATTCTGGATCAGCCTGAGCCTGCCCAAAACCCGCGACGATGCCGAAGACCTGCCCGGTCCACCGTTGCTCGGGCGTCGGGTGGCAGTGCTGGAAAACCACGAACTGGCCCGTCAGGCGTTGCAGCATCAACTGGAAGACTGCGGCCTCGAAGTCACCCCGTTCAATACGTTGGAAAGCCTGACCAATGGCGTGACCGGCGCGCATCAGACCGATCAGGCGATCGACCTGGCGGTGCTCGGCATCACCAGCAACGACATGCCGCCAGAGCGCCTCAATCAGCACATCTGGGACCTCGAACATCTGGGCTGCAAGGTGCTGGTGTTGTGCCCGACCACTGAACAGACGCTGTTCCACCTCTCGGTGCCCAACCCGCACAGCCAGCTCCAGGCCAAACCGGCCTGCACCCGCAAGCTGCGGCGGGCCTTGTCCGACCTGGTCAACCCGCGTCAGCACCGCAGCGAACCCGGCGAACCGGTGTCCAGCCGTGCGCCAAAAGTGCTTTGTGTCGACGACAACCCGGCCAACCTGCTGCTGGTGCAAACCCTGCTCGAAGACATGGGCGCCAAAGTCCTCGCGGTAGAAAGCGGTTACGCCGCGGTCAAGGCCGTGCAGACCGAAACCTTCGACCTGGTGCTGATGGACGTTCAGATGCCCGGCATGGACGGGCGGCAAAGCACTGAAGCGATTCGCCAGTGGGAAAGTGAACGGCATTGCACGCCGCTGCCGATCGTTGCCCTCACCGCTCACGCCATGGCCAACGAAAAGCGTGCGCTGCTGCAAAGCGGCATGGACGATTACCTGACCAAACCGATCAGCGAACGACAACTGGCCCAAGTGGTGCTGAAGTGGACCGGCCTCGCGCTGCGTAACCATGGGCCCGAGCACTCCAGCGACAGCCACGGTGGCGGTCATGAATTGCAGGTGCTCGATCACGAAGAAGGTTTGCGCCTGGCCGCCGGCAAGGCTGATCTGGCGGCGGACATGCTGGCAATGCTGCTGGCGTCGCTGGAAGCCGACCGCGAGGCGATTCGCTTCGCCCGGGAAAACAACGACCAGAACGCCCTGATCGAGCGCGTCCATCGTCTGCATGGCGCGACACGCTATTGCGGCGTCCCGCAACTGCGCGCCGCCTGCCAGCGCAGCGAAACCCTGCTCAAGCAACAGGACCCCAAAGCCCCCGGCGCGCTGGAAGACCTCGACCGGGCCATCAATCGCCTGGCCGCCCATGCCCGTATAAATGCCTGATGTACATTCCAGGAGGACCGCATGCGCACGATTCTTTTCAGCAGCCAGACCTACGACCGCGACAGTTTTCTCAGTGCCGAGCTACCGGCCGGCATTGAACTGCACTTTCAATCGGCGCGACTGAGCCTTGATACGGTGGCGCTGGCGGAGCATCACGAGGTGGTCTGTGCTTTCATTAATGATGACCTCAGCGCGCCGATGCTCGAACGCCTGGCCGCGGGCGGCACGCGCCTGATCGCCCTGCGCTCGGCCGGTTACAACCATGTCGATCTGGCAGTGGCAAAGCGTCTGGGGCTGGCGATTGTGCGAGTCCCCGCCTACTCGCCCCACGCGGTGGCGGAACATGCGGTGGCGCTGATCCTGGCGCTCAACCGACGCCTGCACCGCGCCTACAACCGCACGCGCGAAGGGGATTTCAGCCTGCACGGGCTGACCGGCTTCGACCTGGTGGGCAAGACCGTCGGCGTGGTCGGCACCGGGCAGATCGGCGCGACCTTCGCGAAAATCATGAACGGCTTTGGCTGCCAATTGCTGGCCTACGACCCTTACCCCAACCCGCAAGTCGAAGCCCTCGGCGCCCGTTACCTGAGCCTGCCGGAACTGCTGGCCGAGTCGCAGATCATCAGCCTGCACTGCCCGCTCAACGAACAAAGCAAACACTTGATCAATCGCGAGTCACTGGCGCACATGCAAGCGGGTGCGATGCTGATCAACACCGGCCGCGGTGGTCTGGTGGACACACCGGCGCTGATCGACGCGTTGAAGGACGGTCAACTGGGTTATCTGGGACTGGATGTGTATGAAGAGGAGGCACAGCTGTTCTTCGAGGACCGTTCCGACCTTCCACTGCAGGACGATGTGCTGGCGCGGCTGCTGACCTTTCCGAACGTGATCATCACCGCTCACCAGGCCTTCCTGACCCGCGAGGCCCTGGGCGCGATTGCCGCGACCACCCTGCAGAACATCGCCGCCTGGGCGGCGGGTGCACCTGCGAATCTGGTAAAGGGTGACTGAACCAGATCGAAGGTCATACGCCCGCGCCATGCTGCGCTGATGTCCGTGCTAGCATGCCGCGCATATTTGGAGGACCCATGGTCGAACACGATTTCCGCTATAGCCTGATGAACCCGCAACACACCCTCACCGAATGCCGCGCCCTTGTGCCGGGGCGTTATCAAGTCACCGGCAACGGCGGCTCGATTCGTAACAACGACGTGCTGGTAGTGACCCTCAAAGGCGCCAAGGACTTGTCCATGCGCCTGACCGTCGAAACGGTTCGCCACTTGATCAATCCGCCAGGCCAATGGGTCGCGGTGGCCAGTGGTCCGGTGTTCGGCGAACTGGCGATCCATACCTGGAAAGTCAACTGCGACAGCTGCGCCAAAGAGCTGAGCTTCGAGTTCGCGGTCGACGCCAAGCTGGGCAACAAGGCTGAAAAGCCTGCTGCCACCGCGCGGATCACCGAACTGGGCTGGACCACGGTTGGCGAGAAGCACCTGTGCCCGAAATGCCAGGAGCCCGCGTGATGAAACGCCTCGCTCTGACCGCTATGGTTGGCGCCAGCCTGCTGGGCTGCGCCGCCGAGCCGGTGCAATTGCAACAGAACCGCAGCTACATTCTGGAGTGGATTGGCGAACGTCCATTGATGGACTACAGCCACCTGACCGTCACCCTCGGTGAAGACGGTCGGGCCTACGGCAACGGCGGCTGCAACCATTGGTTCGCGCCGTACACCCTGGAAGGCGACAAGCTGAGCTTCGGCAAGGTCGGCAGCACGCGCAAACTGTGTGCGCCGGCGTTGATGGAGCAGGAGAAACGTTTCCTTCAGGCGCTGGAAAACGTTCAGCGTTGGGACGTCTCGCCGATCGACCAGATGCGTTTCTGGCCGGCAGAAGGGAAGCCGCTACGTTGGTGGCTTGAAGAGGGTTGATCATCAGCCCCGAAAAGATCGCAGCCTCGCCAAGGCTCGACAGCTCCTACAGGGTGTTCGGCAATCCATGTAGGAGCTGTCGAGCCTTGGCGAGGCTGCGATCTTTTGCTTTTAGTTCTTCGCCTGCAACGCCTCAAGCTTCGCCATCACCCCCGCCGCCGTCTGCTCGCCCATCAACTGTTCCCGTACCTTGCCCTTGTTATCGATGATGTAAGTCACCGGCAACGCCTCACTGCGCGGCAACTCGAAAAGATCGGCCGGATCAGAAGCCAGCACGGTGAACTTGATGCCCAGTTTTTCACTGGCGCTTTTCAGCTCTTCACCCTGCAGATTGTCGAAGTTGACCCCGAACACACCAATCTTCTTGGCCTTTAGCTGATCGGCCAGGGTGTTCAATTCCGGGATCTCGGTCCGGCACGGCCCGCACCATTCCGCCCAGTAATTGAGCACCAGCCATTGTTTGTCCAGACGTTCGGCGGCGACTTTCTGGCCGCTCTGGTCGATGCCATAGTCGTTACCACAGCCCCCCAGCAATAACGTACCGATGATCGCCAATGCCGCTGCCAGTCGCCTAGTCATGTCGTATTCCTTGTTCAAAATTGAATGCGCCTGCGACCCATCGCCTCCCAAGGTTCTGGATTACGCGCTGCACAGTTAGAATAGCCGTCACCTTACGCAAGATGCGAACCGCACATGACCGATCTGACGCTTTATCACAACCCGCGCTGCTCGAAATCCCGCGGTGCGCTCGAACTGCTCGAAGCCCGTGGCCTGACCCCGACGGTGGTCCGCTACCTGGACACCCCGCTCAATGCCGCGCAAATCCAGAGCCTGCTGACCAAGCTCGGCATCAGCGCCCGGCAACTGCTGCGCACCGGTGAGGACGAGTACAAGACTCTCAACCTGGCCGACAGCAGCCTCAGCGAGGCGCAATTGATCGCCGCCATCGCCGCCAACCCGAAACTCATGGAACGACCGATTCTGGAAGTCGGCGACAAAGCCATCATCGGCCGGCCGCCGGAGAATGTGCTGGAGTTGCTGCCGTGAGTGCGCCGTACATTCTGGTTCTGTATTACAGCCGCAGCGGCTCGACCAATGAAATGGCCCGGCAGATCGCCCGGGGTGTCGAGCAGGCCGGCCTTGAAGCCCGGTTGCGCACGGTCCCGCCGATCTCGACCGAATGCGAAGCCGTGTCGCCGGACATCCCCGACGAAGGTGCGCTGTACGCCAGCCTCGACGATTTGAAGAACTGCGCGGGCCTGGCCATGGGCAGCCCGACCCGGTTCGGCAACATGGCCGCGCCGCTCAAGTACTTCCTCGACGGCACCAGCAACCTGTGGCTGACCGGCGCTTTGGTGGGCAAACCGGCTGGCGTTTTTACCTCCACCGCGAGCCTGCACGGCGGCCAGGAAACCACGCTGCTGTCGATGATGTTGCCCTTGCTGCACCACGGCATGCTGATCACCGGCCTGCCTTATAGCGAATCGGCCCTGTTGGAAACCCGTGGCGGCGGCACGCCTTACGGCGCCAGCCATCACGCCGGGGCCGATGGCAAAAGCGGCTTGAATGAACATGAAGTCGCGCTGTGTCGGGCCTTGGGCCTGCGCTTGGCGAAGACTGCACAGAAACTGGGGAACTGACGTGGCCAAAAAGCCGAAGATTTTACCCTCCATCGAATGGCTCGAACCGCGGGTCCGAGCGATGCGTGTCATCAGCCTGCTGTGCTACTTCGGTTTGGTGGGTTTGCTGTGCGCCTACTACCTGGTGGTCGCCGACCTGCACGGCGCCCGGCCGTGGGTGATTCTGCTGATCGAACTGGTGCCGCTGCTGTTGCTGGCGCCGGGGATGATTATCGGCAGTGCGCGCGGGCATTCATGGATGTGCTTTGTGGTGAACCTGTATTTCATCAAGGGCGCATTGGCCGCGTATGACCCGAACCGGCAGCTGTTCGGTTTGCTGGAAATGGGCGCGAGCCTGGCGGTGTTCTGCTCGGCGCTGTTGTATGTGCGGTGGCGGTTTCAGTTGAACCGCAAGTTGGCTGGCGAGGGGGAGATTTCCGTCGCCTGATAGGCCGCCATCGCGAGCAAGCTCGCTCCCACAGGGTTCACGCTGTCCTTGTGGGAGCGGGCTTGCTCGCGAAGGGCGCGACTCGGTGTTAATGATTCACTGTGTAGGCGAGCATCATCGATATCTGGCTCATCGGCCGCCCACCACTCTCTTCATGCCACTGGTTGAACACGCCCTGCACCGTGGCCAGATCCCGCAGACTGGTCGGCACCTTGTCGACGATCTTCTGCGCATTCAACGCCGCGACCACGTCGTAGCTCGGCACAAACGTGTCCTTACCCACCATCCGCAAGAACCGCGGTGCCGACAACCCGCCCAATTGATGACCGCGCTTTTTCAGGCAGGTCCACAACCCAACGATATCCGTGACCGGCCAATCGGCGATCAACGCGCCGAAGCTGCCCTTCTCATGCACCACATCCAGAATGAACTGCGCGTTGCGCGGCACGCTCTTGAGTTTGCCCAGGTGACGAATGATCCGCGCATCCTGCATCAAACGCTCAAGGTGTTCGGCGCTCATCAGCACGACTTTCTCAGGGTCGAACTTGAAGAACACCTCTTCGAACGCTGGCCATTTGGCGTCCACCAGGCTGTGCTTGAGCCCGGCGCGGAAGACGCGCAGTGCCATGGTCGAGAGGTAGCGGTCGTCGCTGATCTTGCGCAATTGCGCCGGGGTTTTCGGAACGGGCAGATGGGCTTCCAGTTCAGCCGCTGAACCGAAGCGGTTCAGACAGTATTCGTGTAGCCACTTGTAATCGCGCATGCCCTCTCCTGAGGTAATCGAAAAACCTGTGGGAGCGAGCTTGGTCCGGGCGGCGTTCCGACGATTGCGGAGTATCAGTCGACATCTCTGCTGAATGACACACCGCTATCGCGAGCAAGCTCGCTCCCACAAATTTGTTCAGATGTTTACAACATTGACGAAGCGCGAAGCTGCGGTTTCATCGATCTTGAGGTTGGTGAAGTCGAACAGATTGCGGTCCGCCAGCTGCGACGGGATCACGTTCTGCAAGCTGCGGAATATGCTTTCGGTCCGGCCTGGCGTCTTGCGTTCCCACTCCTGAAGCATGTCCTTGACCACCTGACGTTGCAGGTTTTCCTGAGAACCGCAGAGGTTGCACGGGATGATCGGGAATTGCTTGAAGTCCGAGTAGGCCTGGATGTCTTTTTCGTTGCAGTAGGCCAGCGGGCGGATCACCACGTTGCGGCCATCGTCGGCGCGCAACTTCGGCGGCATGGCTTTGAGCGAACCGTTGAAGAACATGTTCAGGAAAAAGGTCTCGACGATGTCGTCGCGGTGATGACCGAGGGCCATTTTGGTCGCGCCGATTTCGTCAGCGAAGGTGTAGAGCGTGCCGCGACGCAGGCGCGAGCACAGCGAACAGGTGGTCTTGCCCTCCGGGATCAGCTCCTTGACCACCGAATAGGTGTCTTTCTCGACGATGTGGTACTCAATGCCCAACTCTTTGAGGTAGGCCGGTAGCACGTGCTCAGGAAAACCCGGCTGCTTCTGGTCCATGTTCACGGCCACGATCTCGAACTTGATCGGAGCGACCTTCTGCAAGTGCATCAGCACGTCGAGCATGGTGTAGCTGTCCTTGCCACCGGACAGGCAGACCATGACCTTGTCGCCATCTTCAATCATGTTGAAATCGGCAACAGCCTCACCGGCCTGGCGGCGAAGGCGCTTTTGCAGTTTGTTCTGGTTGACCGTAAGAGTGCCCATGACGCGAAATCCGTGAGGTGTGACGAAAGGCCGGCATTTTACGCAAAAACCGGTCACGGGCGAAGAGCCCCCTATCCTCTGTGGGAGCGGGCTTGCTCGCGAATGCGGTGTGTCAGTCGAAACCATATTGCCTGACACACCGCATTCGCGAGCAAGCCCGCTCCCACATGGATTGTGGTGACAGACCCTGCGGCGATTAGCAGGCGTGTTTACAGCGCAATTTGCTCTAAAGCCCTGCAACCTGCGTCGTTAAGTCCTTCCTATACTGCGACATAAGGTCGCACACATATCCAGACCTTTCCTTACTCGGCCACTTTGGCCCGTAGGCGCTCCACTGGGGGGCGACGGCAAAAACAAGAGGAGTGACTGGCATGATCCATCACGTAGTGGGGCTCTTCACCCACCCTGACCAAGAATGGAAAGAGATCCGTGGCGATCAGGAGGAAAGCATCAGCCACATGTATCTCACTCATACCCTGATTCTGGCGGCGATCCCCGCGGTGTCCGCGTTTATCGGCACCACTCAGGTTGGCTGGGTCATTGGCAGTCGCGCACCGGTGATGCTCACGGTGGAAAGCGCGATATGGATGACGGTCATGTCGTACCTGGCGATGCTCGGCGGTGTGGCGGTAATGGGCGCGTTCATCCACTGGATGGCTCGTACCTATGACGCCAACCCTAGTCTGGCACGCTGCGTTGCATTTGCGACCTACACCGCGACACCGCTGTTTATCGGCGGTCTGGCGGCGCTGTACCCACACATGTGGCTTGGGATGATCGTCGGCACCGCGGCCATCTGCTACACGGTGTACCTGCTGTATGTGGGGCTACCCACTTTCATGAACATTCCATCAGACGAGGGATTTCTGTTTTCAAGTTCGGTGCTTGCTGTAGGCCTGGTGGTGTTGGTGGCCATCATGGCGTTCACTGTAATTGTCTGGGGACTCGGCGTGGGGCCGGTCTACACCAATTAGCAACACATCACCCAAAAACAAGATCTGCCAACACAGGCCGCCGCAAGGCGGCCTTCTAATGCTCAAGGATAGAAAACGGTGACGACCATTCGGCGCCTCGGCGATTCGCAACTCTCGAGGGTTGCGGCATACTCGACGTCTCTGGAGATCCATCAAGCATGCCCGAGCAACTCAATACCCGCGTCGAAGACTGTTACCAACTCGCCGAATCCTTTTTCAAACGACCTTTCAAACGCCCCGTGGTGAGCCTCAAGCTGCGCGGGCAAAAAGCCGGTGTCGCGCATTTGCACGAGAACCTGCTGCGCTTCAATCCGCAGCTGTACCGGGAAAACACCGAAGACTTCCTCAAGCAGACCGTGGCCCACGAGGTGGCGCACCTGATCGCCCATCAACTGTTCGGCGATCGCATCCAGCCGCATGGCGAAGAGTGGCAACTGATCATGCGCGGCGTGTACGAGCTGCCGCCCAATCGTTGCCACACCTATGACGTCAAACGCCGCAGCGTGACCCGCTACATCTACAAGTGTCCGTGTGCGGACAGTGACTTTCCGTTTTCGGCCCAGCGCCATGGCTTGGTGCGGCAAGGGCGGCGGTATTTGTGTCGGCGGTGCCGGAGTACGTTGGTGTTCAGCGGGGAAATGCGGGTCGAGTAGTTAGATTTTCTGTGTTTGTGCCGGCCTCTTCGCGAGCAAGCCCGCTCCCATACTGGATTTATGTCACGCCGAAGATCCCCTGTGGGAGCGGGCTTGCTCGCGAAGGCGTCCTGGCAGGCGCTACACAACCACCTTGGCAGCCCGCAATTGCTCGATCCGCTCAGCACTAACCCCCAACTCCCCCAACACCTGATCCGTATGCTGCCCCAGCGCCGCGCCAATGTGCTTCGGCTCAGGCAACCCCTCTGAAAACTTCAACGGACACGCCATCTGCGCCTGAGTCGTCCCGTCACCACGCGGCACTTCGGTCACCAGCGCCCGAGCCTTCAACTGCGGATGCCGCACCGCTTCGCCCAAACTCAACACCGGCTCGACACACGCATCCAACGTGGCAAACAGCGCGCACAACTCGGCGAAATCGCGCGTCTCGAATTCAATCCTCAGCGCGTTCTTCAGCGCCTTCTGCAAGGCTGGTTCAGGCGATAAGCCCAAAGTTTCCAGCTCCTCCAGCCCCAGCGCCGCACACAGTTGTTTCATAAACGCGGGCTCCAGACTGCCCACCGAGAACCAGCGCCCATCGCGGGAACGGTAATAGTCATAGAAACTGCCACCGTTGAGCATCTGATCCTCCCTTCCCGGCTCCACGCCACAGGCCAGATACCCGGCGCCGGCCATGGCGTTCAGGCTGAACACGCAGTCGGTCATGCTCACATCCAGATGCTGCCCCTGCCCGGTCTGCTGCCGGGCGATGACTGCCGCCAGCAGCCCGATCACCCCGTGCAACGAGCCACCGGCGATATCCGCCACTTGCATGCCCAACGGCAGCGGCCCGCTGTCGGCGCGGCCGGTGTAGCTCGCCAGCCCCGCCAGCGCCAGGTAGTTGATGTCGTGGCCGGCGCGGTCCTTGTAGGGGCCGGTCTGGCCGTAACCGGTGATCGACACGTAGATCAGTTTCGGATTGATCGCCTTCAAGGCTTCATAACCCAGGCCCAATCGTTCCATCACACCCGGGCGGAACTGCTCCAGCACGATGTCGTAGTCCGCAAGCAACTGCTTGATCACCTCCAGCGCCTCAGGTTGCTTGAGGTCCAGCGCCAGGCTGCGCTTGTTGCGATTGAGGTAGGCGTGGCTGGCAGAAACACCCTGATCGTGAGGCGGCAATACCCGCAGCAGGTCCATGCGCGTAGGCGATTCTATGCGCAGCACCTCGGCGCCCATGTCTGCCAGCAACAACGAGGCGAACGGCCCCGGCAGCAGTGTCGAGAAATCCAGAACCTTGAGTGATGCCAGTGGACCGAGCATGGGCGTTCTCCGTAAACGATGTTCCCAGACTAGGCAGCCGACGGCATTGCAGCAATCACCTTATGCGTCAGATGCGCTGACCGTTGCGCTCAAATCCCAGGCATGAAAAAACCCGCCGAAGCGGGTTTTTTCAGTGCAGCCGTCTTACTTGACGTTGCTTGGGGTTGGGCCTTCGGCCACGCCCAGGTCGTCTTCTTCACGCTCGTCGGAAATACCGCGACCGCCAGAAGCCAGTTCCGCGTGCATCACGTCGGTGTCCAGCTCCTTGACCCACTTGGCCACAACCAGGGTGGCAACAGCGTTACCGACCAGGTTGGTCAGGGCACGGGCTTCGGACATGAAGCGGTCGATACCGAGGATCAGCGCCAGGCCGGCAACCGGCAAGTGGCCAACGGCGGACAAGGTGGCAGCCAACACAATGAAGCCACTACCGGTCACACCGGCGGCGCCTTTGGAGGACAGCAGCAACACCACCAGCAGGGTGATCTGGTGAGTGATGTCCATGTGGGTGTCGGTTGCCTGAGCAATGAACACCGCCGCCATGGTCAGGTAGATCGCCGTACCGTCGAGGTTGAACGAGTAACCGGTCGGGATCACCAGACCCACAACAGATTTCTTCGCACCCAGACGCTCCATCTTGATCAGCATGCGTGGCAGCACCGATTCCGAAGAAGAAGTACCCAGCACGATCAGCAGTTCTTCACGGATGTAGCGAATCACTTTCAGCACGCTGAAGCCGTGAGCGCGAGCGATACCGCCCAGCACCACCAGAACGAACAACAGGCAAGTGATGTAGAAGCACGCCATCAACTGACCCAGTTGCACCAGCGAACCCACACCGTAGGCGCCGATGGTGAACGCCATGGCACCGAAGGCACCGAGTGGCGCGAGCTTCATGATCATGTTGATGATGTTGAACATCACGTGGGCGAAGCGATCGATGAAGTCCAGGATCGGCTTGCCGTAGGCACCCAGGCGATGCAGGGCGAAACCGAAGATCACCGAGAACATCAGCACTTGCAGGATATCGCCTGTGGCGAACGCGCCGACGATGGTGGACGGGATCACGTTCAACAGGAAGCCAACAACGCTTTGATCAGCACCGGCCGCTACATATGCAGCGACTTTGGAGGCATCCAGCGTAGTGACGTCGATGTGCATGCCAGCACCCGGCTGCACGATATTGACCACCACCAGACCGACCAACAATGCAATGGTCGAAACGATTTCGAAGTAGAGCAGCGCGTAACCGCCGGTCTTGCCGACCGACTTCATGTTCTGCATGCCCGCGATACCGCTGACGACGGTGCAGAAGATGATCGGGGCGATGATCATTTTGATCAGTTTGATGAACCCGTCACCCAGCGGCTTGAGGGCTACACCGGTCTGCGGGTAGAAATGACCGAGCAGGATGCCGATGGCAATAGCAACGATCACCTGGAAATACAGGGATTTGTACAGTGGCTGACGAGTCGTCATTGCAAAGTTCCTCAAGAGTGCCCGGTGACAACATCCATCTGTTGCCCAAGACACTTCAATTGCGAACCCTCCTGCACTGGAGGGATTTGTTTTGTCGAGCTGCGCAACGGCAGGCATCTGCGGGTTGTATCGCAAGGCCCGTGCCACCTTCGTCAAATCGCCAGCACGCCTTTTGACATCAAGGGTTACAGGTTTATCTTTGTCACCAAACAGGCACGGCAAAGTGGCGGATTTCCGCCCATCGACCAGACCTCGTCCTACAATTTGGCGGATATCCGCCTTGTTCATCATCAGGCACCACGGCTACCATCCGCCGTTCAATGGACGGACTTGCCTTCTATGCGCGAACGCACCATCGCCAGTCATTTCGCCCGTGCCGCCCTCGGTGGTGCGCGACGGCTGGGTTATGACTATTCAAACCTGCTGCAACAACTCGGCATCAGCCCGGAGTTGCTTGAAGAGCCACGAGCGAGAATCGCGCCTGAACAGTTCACCCGATTGATCCAGGGACTGTGGCTGGCACTGGACGACGAATACCTGGGCTTCGGGCCGGTCCCGAGCAAAACCGGCAGCTTCGCGATGATGTGCCATGCGGTGATCCACTGCCGCAATCTGGAGAAAGCACTCCACCGCGGCTTATTGTTTTATAGCTTATTCCCCGACGGTCCGCGTCTGACCCTGACCCGCGAAGACGACATGATTCGCCTCAGCCTCGACGATTCGCAGTTCCGCGACCCGGACCACTTCCTCACCGAGAGCCAGCTGATGGTGTGGCATCGACTCGGCAGCTGGCTGATCGGCCAGCGCATTCGGCTGGAACAGGCGACGTTCAGCTACCCAAGGCCCGAGCACGGCGCCGAATACGACTTGTTGTTCCCCTGCCCGATGAAGTTTTCAACGGCCCAGAGCAGTCTGCTGTTTCACAGTCGCTACTTGAATATGCCGCTGTTGCAGGACGAACGGACGCTCAAACATTTCCTCGAACGCTCCCCCGCCGACCTGTTGTCGCGCCCAGATGATGGCGACAGTTTGAGCAGCCAGTTGCGCCGGTTGCTCAGCCGCGACAGTTCACACTGGCCGGACCTGGAAGCGGTGGCCGCACACCTGCACATCAGCCCGCAGACCTTGCGTCGGCATTTGCGTGAAGAAGGGTCGAGTTTTCAGGAGTTGAAGGACCAGCTGCGGCGGGACATTGCGATTTATCACCTGGGGCGGGCGGATTTGTCGTTGCAGCAGATTGCCGAGCAACTGGGGTTTTCAGAGCCTTCGGCGTTTCACCGGGCGTTCAAGAAGTGGACCGGGTTGACGCCTGGGGCCTACCGCGCGCAAGAGAATTAAGATCAAAAGATCGCAGCCTCGTTTCACTCGACAGCTCCTACGGGGTTTGGCGTACACCTGTAGGAGCTGTCGAGTGAAACGAGGCTGCGATCTTTTGATCTACCGCTACTACTGAAGATCGAGCCTATCCAGCGCCCGATTCACCGCCAGTTCACCCAGCATGATGATTTGCGCAATGCCCAACAGCGAATTGCGACTCGTCCCCTCCATATGATCCGCGAGATCCATGGTCATGACATTGGCCGAGGCCAGCGACTCGCACGCATGGGCCAGCAGGGTTTCGGTATCGAGCTCCGGGTTGACGATGAACATCTTGCTGGGTGTGCGCGGGGTTTCAGGCGGATTGGGGGTGATCTTGAACATTTGAGCTCCTAGAGTAATGGAGCCGCTACGCATCGCTGCTAAACGAAAAAGGGGTGGCGGCTGTACGCGGGTTAGCAGACCAGGACTCTAGAACCCGGCGCACCGAAGTGCCCCACGCAAAGCCGCCATAACATCTACGGCGGACGCTGTACGTCTAGAGATGACCCGAGCTGCTAAACCCGATCGCTGATGGTCAGCGACAGGGAAACGATAGAGCCCCAGACCCAAGGCGCACAAGCCGGCGGATTCTGGCGTAGTCGTAGGCAGCGGCGCAAGGATGTGTAGCCGGAGTGAGTGTCTGGAGATGTGTTTTAAACAACCGCGTTTATTCGTTATTTCGTATTCGTGCAAGAACGCAGGGGTGCACACCAAATATCCCCCTGCTTCCTTGATCCGGGCAATCCCCGGACGAGCTAACTCATTAATGAAAGCCGAAGCAGCGGTGCACCGACGATGTCTCCAGATTGCCGCTCAACGAAACTCATAGCCTTGGCACCCCCACCCAATTGATCGAACCTGATCGGCACGCCGATTAGCAGGTCATGACCGATTTGGTGAGGTGCCAACGTCTGACGCAAAACATAGGAAGTGCCAGTTTTATTGCCAACAAAGAAAAAGGTCACCACATCGCCAACGCTCATTCCATGTGTGCTGAGCTTCATCGGAATCCTCCCGCCCTCGTCTACGAGCTGGAGCTGGCCAGGTTTGTAGTGTCCAGGTTCGTATTCATAGACGGCTTGCGGAATCAGCAGGTCGCCCTCGACGTCCAGTTCAACCAGGTGAGAGATCCACTTCCGGCCCGCATTTTCCACCGTGTAAACCACCTGAACCGTGCCGTATTTGTTTGGCCTCAGATAGCGGGGTTCAATGGGAAGCACCACATCTTTGCCTTCGTCGTCGGTCTCGATCCGAAGATGCCTGACAAGGCAGGCCTCGCAAGCAGTACCGAGCCAATAGACAGAAACCAGAGCCCCGCCTGACAGCGCTTCGGATGCCCTGAGGCGCAGGTTCACGCCGTTGTTGACGGAAGCCAACGGGATAACACGACCTTCTGCCTCATCCACGACAGGTCGATAAATGTCGTCCCCCGCAAAATACGTGGCAGATGGAGAAGTCGGGGGATCAGTGTCGAAATAAAAATAAAAGAGTTCTAACTGCAGACCTCTGAATGCCAGAGCGCGATCGGCAGGAATGGGTACAAGTGTATCCCCGACAAGTGTTTCGATTATTCCGGGCTCCCCCCATGAGACATCCGGATCTTCACTTACAACAATAACGTGAAAACGCGCACCGACTTGTTGTCCTTCAAAAGAAGGAATACGCACGGTAAGCCCCCTGCCCAACTGCTCTAGACTGATAAAACCTTCCCGAGCCTCATCGATGGATGCCGGCGGCAATACGATCTGGGCACCAGTCAATTCTTCAACAATCCGTTTTCGATTTTGAACCGCCACGAACTCAACCATTTTCAGTCTCCTTGTTTTCATTAACATCACGCGCATCGGTGCAAACCTGAGCTTCGGCCCAGCTACGCGACGAACTGAAGTAACTTGGACTGAAGAAATGAAAAGAACTACTGTCAGATCTGACAGTAGCGATGAATGGTCGGACAGAAGGAATTGAAGGATCAGCTGCGCCGGGACATCGCGATCTATCACCTGGGGCGGGCGGATTTGTCGTTGCAGCAGATTGCCGAGCAACTGGGGTTTTCAGAGCCTTCGGCGTTTCATCGGGCGTTCAAGAAGTGGACCGGGTTGACGCCTGGGGCGTATCGGGCTCAAGAAAATTGAGTTCTTGCGCTGGTTTTTTCTGGCGTAGCCACTGACCCCATCGCGAGCAAGCTCGCTCCCACATTTAACCTTCAGTGAACACAGCATTTGTGTACGACAGAAATCAAATGTGGGAGCGGGCTTGCTCGCGAAGAGGCCCGTAAGAACACCATCAAACCACCGGAAAATGAATCCGAAACGCCGCCCCACCCATGGGCGAGTCCCCCAGCGTCAGCTTCGCGCTGTAGCTCTCGATAATATCCTTGACCACCGCCAACCCAATCCCCTGCCCCGGATGCTGCCGATCCAGCCGCTCGCCCCTTTGCAGAATCCGCGCTCGCTGATCCGGCGGCACGCCCGGCCCATCATCCTCAACGCACAACTCAACCCCGCCAAGGCTTTCGCGCACGCTGATGCGCACTTCGCCGAGGCACAGGCGATAGGCGTTTTCCAGCAGGTTGCCCATCATTTCCAGCAAGGCACCCTGTTCGATCGGCACGTAACACGGGTCCGGCAGATCGAAGGCGACGCTCACGCGTTTGTCGCGGTAGACCTTGTCCAATGTGTCGCACAGGCTTTGCAGCACCGGGCGCAGGCGTACCTGATGGCGCACCAGACCGCTTTTGCGCAGGCTGGCGCGTTGCAGTTGATAGCTGATCTGCTGGCTCATGCGTTCGATCTGGGTTTGCAGCACCCAGGCCTGATCGCGATCGGCCGGGCGCTGGGCCATGTCTTCGCTGACGCCTTGCAGCACGGTCAGCGGGGTTTTCAGGCTGTGGGCCAGGTCGTCGAGGGAATCGCGATAACGGCTGCGCTGTTCACGCTCGCTGTGCAGTAAGCGGTTGAGGGAGCCGGTCAGGCGCAGCAGTTCGCGCGGGTGTTGTTCGCTGAGGCTTTCGCGGGTGCCGCTTTCGATCTCGTCCAGTTCCTGACTGAGCCGGCGCAACGCCTGCAAGCCCCAGGTCAAACCGATCCACAGCAGCGCGAGCAACACCAGCAAGGCGGCACCGAATCCGAGGTAGAGGTTTTCCCGCAGGCCCTCGAGGGTGGCTTCGTACTCACGTACCGGTTGCAGCGCGACGATGCTGAACGCCGCGCTTTTACCGCCGAGCAGTTTGACTTCGACGTCGTAGACGAAGAATTCCTGACCGTCGGCCTCGCGAATTCGGGCGAACTCGTTGCCGCGTCCGTCGTAACGCGGTTTGTAGTTGATCTTCTCTTCGCGGGTGGCTTTCGAACGCCACACCAAGTGAGCTTCGCGGTCGTAGATGTAGCCGAGCAAACGGCTGTCGGTCAGGTTGAAGCGCTCGTCGGGCAACTGCGCCGGCATTTGCAGGGTGTTATTTTCCACCCGCGCAGCGGAGATCAGCGTGGTGACGTCCGACGCCAGGCGTTGTTCGATCGAGTCCTGCAACGCCAGGCTGAACGCGCCCTGCATCGCCGGCAGCAACGCCAGCATGAACAACACCGCCAGGATCGTGGCGGCGAGCATCAAACGGACACGAAGGGAACGAATCAAGTGCAGCGCTCATTGAACAGGTAGCCGAGGCCACGCACGGTATCGATCGGTTTGAAGCCGGCCGGACCTTCAAGTTTGCGGCGCAGACGGCCGACCAACACTTCGATCACGTTCGGATCGCGCTCGTCGTCGTCCGGGTAGAGCTGCTCCATCAAGCGGTCCTTGGCCACCACTTGCTGGTGATGCCGCATCAGGTACTCGAGGATCCGATACTCGTAAGCGGTCAGCGCCAGCGGCTGTTCATCGAGGGACGCCTGTTTGCGATTGAGGTCCAGCAGCAACGGCCCGGCGACGATGGTCGATTGGGTGAAACCGCTGGAGCGGCGCAGCAAGGCATTCAGGCGCGCATCGAGTTCTTCGAACTGGAACGGCTTGACCACGTAATCGTCGGCGCCGGCGGCGAGGCCTTCGACCTTGTCCTGCCAGTTGCCGCGGGCGGTGAGGATCAGGATCGGGAACGTCTTGCCGCGCGAGCGCAGTTGACGAATCAGCTCGAGCCCGCCCATGCCCGGCAGGCCGAGGTCGATCACCGCCAGGTCATGGTTGAACTGCTCGGTCTGGTACAGCGCCTCTTCGGCATTGGCCACGGACTCGACCACGTGGCCGCTGTCCGTGAGGCGGGTTTGCAGGTGATGGCGCAACAGCGCTTCATCTTCGACGACCAGCAGTTTCATAACGCTCTCCCAGGCAAATCATCATCTCCAGAGGCATGCGTACCTCGATGGCTAACATGGCGACGCCGGATCAGTCTTTTGGATTGATCCGGCGCAGGCCTTTTCGGACGCGCTTCTTAGAAAGCGTAGTTCGCCGACAGGTAGGTCTGGGCGCTGCTGGTCAGGTCCAGCGAACCCTGTTTGCTGCCACCGCGCTCGCTCATCTCGGTGCTGGCGTTGCTGCGCAGGTAACGGTAACCCAGTTCCACCGAGGTATTTTGCGAAACCTGTTGCAGGACACCCAACTGGCCGCCGATGGCGTAACCGATGTCGCTGTCGCGGCTGAAGCCTGGCGACTCCTGAGTCATTTTGGTCAAACCGGCCGTGGCGCCGCCGAACAGTTTGGTGCTGCCGCCCACCGGGTAGAACAGATCGTAGCTGCCCAGGAGGTTTTCCTGACGCAGTTTAATGCCATTGTGTGAGCCCGACACGTTGTCGTAGGTGGCGTAGTAGCGGCCTTGGCTGTTTTGCTGGCCTAGACGCACACCCCAGGTGTTGTCCTTGCCGATCACGCCGTCTGCGTTCGGGTGGTTGAGATTGTCGTTCAGGGCGTGAGACTTTTTGACCTTGTCGCTGGTCTGTCCAAAAGTAAGGCTGGCGAAATTGTCGTCGGAAGCGAAAGCCGCGGTACTCGCGCTCAGGACAGTGAAAGCCAGAAGAAGTTTTTTGAAGCCAGTCATAGGGGAGTTCCTTATGCGCTATGTGCTATTTGGGTACGGGGCAAGGTTACTCACCCGACCCTGAACTCCCCCTGAACGCACTCTGAACCTGAGCTGAATCAAATCGACTAGGCTGTTTTGATAACTTTTGCAGGAGATCCGACGATGCGTATTTTCCTCGCCCTCGTATTACTGGCCTTTGTTCGGGTCGGTTTGCGGCTGTTTCTCCGGCCGTGTGAAAGCTAAAATCCTTGTTGAACATGGGGCGATGGACAGCATGATCACGCCGGATAACGTGGCAGCGTTCAAGGCTGAAATGGACAAGGCCGGGGCTGACTATAAGTTCGTCAGCCTGGAAGGCGCCAAGCATGGGTTCAGCAACCCTGATGCGGATCGGTTGAGCCATGGCGATCATGGTGGGCCGGATATTGGCTACAACAAGGCGGCGGATGAAAAATCCTGGGCGGACATGCAGGCGTTTTTCAAGAAGATTTTTGGTTGATCAGGTAGACCGCGGCGCGGCGATCCGACGATGGCCGCGACGCCAATCCAAAGCTTTGTACTACCCAGCCTGAGAGCAACCCGGCAAAATGCCCCACATGAATCGCGCCCCCGCCCTCCCCGTCTGCTGCACTCCACTCGATGCCCATTGGCCGCTGCCGTTTGCGCTGCCGGATACGGTGCTGTTGAGCACTCACTTCGATACCTCGCAACTGGCCAGCGATGATTTCCAGCGCAGCGCCATCGAGCCACCGCCCACCATCCAGCGTTCGGTCGCCAAGCGTCAGGCGGAGTTCCTCGCCGGGCGGGTTTGCGCTCGGGCTGCGTTACAACAGTTGGAAGGGCTGAACTTCATCCCGGCCATCGGCGAGGACCGGGCACCGGTATGGCCGACGCACATCACGGGCTCGATCACCCACAGCACCGGCCGGGCCTCGGCGATTGTCGCGAAGAAAACCCACTGGCGCGGCCTGGGAATGGATCTGGAAAACCTGCTCAACCCTGAACGGGCCGAACGACTGGCCGGGGAAATCCTCACCCCGCCCGAGTTGCAACGCATGACCGCTGGCCGTCGCGATCAGTTGGCGATGCTGGTGACCCTGACGTTTTCGGTGAAGGAAAGCCTGTTCAAGGCGCTGTATCCGATCGTTCAGCAGCGCTTTTATTTTGAACATGCCGAAGTTCTGGAGTGGGCGGAAAGCGGTGAAGTGCGGCTGCGGCTGCTGACTGATTTGTCCAGCGAATGGCGCAATGGCACTGAGCTGGATGCGCAGTTCGGGGTGGTGGATGGGCAGTTGTTGAGTCTGGTCAGCATCAAGGCCTGAGGATCTTCAGTGTTTGGGAGGGCCTCTTCGCGAGCAAGCCCGCTCCCACAGGGGATTTGCGGTGAGACATAGATCCAATGTGGGAGCGGGCTTGCTCGCGAAAGCGGTGGTTCATTCACCACATGTCTCACCGCTTCTCCTGATTCCTCGGCCAGCTCAGGCTGAAACACGCCCCCCCCAAACTCTTGCTCTTGCTGATCAACGCCCGGCCATCATGCCAATGGATGATTCGCCGCACGATGGACAGCCCCAACCCATGCCCACCGGAGGCGCGGGTGCGACTGTCATCAAGGCGCAGGAATGGTGTAAAAATCTTCTCCCAGGCTGTTTCCGGTACGCCCGGCCCGTCATCCTCGACATCCACCCGACAGCGCTGCTGCCCGACCTGATAGCTGACGGTCACCCGTGATTGAGCGTGGCGCATGGCATTGCTCACCAGGTTCTGCAACGCCCGGTGCAGGTAACGCGGCTCGGCCTCGACCCAGGCGTCGTCGTTGTCAGCGGCGGACAAACACAAACCGCGCTGCACCGTGACCTCGGCGCGTAACGGCGCCAGTTCTTCGATCACCTGATTGACCAACGTATCCAGATCGATCCGCTGAAAATTCAGCGCCGGCGAACCCTGCTCCAGTCGTGCGTAGGTGAGCATCTCGTCCACCAGTCGATCGAGATCCTCGATGTCGTGGTCCATGCCTTCACAGTATTTTTCCAACGCCTGCGGCGTGGTGGCCGAGCCGATCATTTCCAGACCAAAACGCAACCGCGCCACGGGGGTGCGCAGCTCATGAGACACGGCGCGCACCAGCTCACGCTGGATCGCCAGCAACTGCTGCAGGTGCTCGGCCATGCCGTTGAACGCCGAAGCCAGCCGTCCCACCGAGTCCGCGCCGCGTGCCGGCACGCGGGTTTCCAGGCTGCCCTTGGCGATGCGCGTGGCGGCCGCTTCCAGGCCACGCAAGCGGCGCTCAAGTTGGCGCACCAACAAATAGACGATCAAACCGATCAGGCTCAAACCCAGGGCGGCGATCAGCACCAGCCATTCCGGCGGATAAGGATTCATCTGATACAACGGGCCGATCTCCAGCACCCACGGCGTACCGACCATGCCGGCAAACACCCGGATTGAATCGCCGCCCTTGCCCAGCGCCATCACCGTGTCGCCCTCGGACACCCGGCGACTCTGGTCCTCGTCCATGTCCGCCTGCTCGATCGTCACCAGCCGCAAGTCGAAACCAAACCCTTTATCGCGCTTCAACTGCGCCAGGCGCTCGGGTTGCTCAGCCACCGGGTAGCGCACCAGTTCGTCGGCCAGCAGGTAAATAGTCGCCCGGGCCAGTTGTTCGCTGATCTGTTGGACTTCGCCGGTCAGCACCAGCTGTTCCTTGTCGCTGACCAGTCGATACACCTTCGCTGCATGCGGACCGGTCTGCTCCACCAGCGCCTGACCGCGCAGCACGCGGGTGCGCTGGGTGAGGTCGAGATCGGTCTGGGCAAAGGTTTTCAGCGCCAACGGAATCCCCAGCAACCGCTCCCACACCAGCAAGGCCCGGTGGCGCTCGGTTTCGTTCATCGGGTTCAGATTGTCGGCCATAAGCGAGAACGTGCCGTGGGCCAGGCGCTCGCGGTATTGCTCGCCGCGCACCTGGTTGAGCAGGTGCAAGGCCAGCACGCCGAGTACCGCCACCAGAATCAGCGCCGCGCACATGCCGCCGTAGATGCGCAGGAAGATCGAGTTCACAGGGTGCAGGCTTCCGGAACGAACAGATAACCTTTGCTGCGGATGGTCTTGATCAGTCGTGGATGCTCCGGGTCGTCGCCGATTTTCGGGCGGATGCGCGAGATGCGCACGTCGATGGAACGGTCCTGGCCGTCATAGCCGATGCCGCGCAATGCAGTGAAAATCTCTTCCCTGGACAGGATGCGTCCGGCGTTGGCGACCAGCAGCCAAAGCAGATCGAACTCGGCACTGGTCAACTCGATGCCGTTGTCGTTCAGCCAGGCTTCGCGCAATGCGTTGTCGACCACCAAGGGACCGAACTGCAGACGCCGTTGTTTTTCCGGCGCCACTTCAGGGGCTTCACTGCGTCGCAACAGGGCCTGGATGCGCGCCAGCAGCAGGCGTGGGCGAACCGGTTTGCACACGTAGTCGTCGGCACCCAGGTCCAGGCCAAGAATCTGATCGGTGTCGTCGGTGCGGGCGGTGAGCATCAGGATCGGGCCGTCATACTTGTCGCGGACCTTGCGGCAGATGCTCAGGCCATCTTCGCCCGGCAACATGAGGTCGAGGATCACCAGGTCCGGTTTCTCCTTGATGATGCGGGCCGCGGCCAAGGCGCCGTTGCCCTCGATCGATACGCGCAGGCCATTGGCTTCCAGGTAATCGCGGGTCAGTTCGGCCAGACGCTGGTCGTCCTCCACAATCAATACCTGCCAGGCTTCTTGCTCCACGGTGACCTCTGCTTGCCAACAACACTTAATAAGGAAGGATCCACCCGTCTTTTTGTAATGATTGGGGAGGATAAGAATGCGTACGCACTGGCCGATTGTATAAACGCCGCCCGCCGAGAACACAAGCCGGTAAATGCGTTCGGACAACCCGGATTTTTGTGATAGGGTTCGCGCCCTTAAAAACCCGAGCGACTGTTTTCAATCAGTGAAAATCAGTGAAAAACGGTCCGCTCCAGCTAGGTCGCGGCCTACACGCTCGTTCCACGTTTCACACACAATTTACGCACAGGTTTATCCACAGGCAGTACGTTGCAACACCCTCCAAAACGCATTATCTTGTACCTCGTCGCGAAAAAAACCCTACATGTAGGGTTTTACGCCAAAAACCAAACACAAACCGGATACCGATTTCAAGCGCTTTTATTGCCTCTTTCCGGTTGAACCAAACGTATTTTCGAAAGACCAAACCGCGCGTGCGGATGGCTACTGTTTTTGAGCCGAAAACGGCGTTAACGGTACGGGTGTTGCAGTCAATTACTGTCACCCAAAAGGATCCCGGTTTCAGGTTCAAGGCCTGGGACCAAAGACTTCGGCATGGAAGCGGCGCCCCAATTGCCCCTTCCTGATCTGTCCCGAAGTTGGTATGCCCGGCCCCTCGCCGGTTGTAGTGCTTCAGGACGGAACGGTGGGCACCGTGATGGTGCCCAAACAAACATAGAGAATGTGGAGACAACCCCCCATGCAAACCGACACAACTCGCGAGAACCCGCAGGGCACCTTGCCGCAGGCCGCTGATTCGACTTCGGATCTGTCCGCCACCGCGCCTGGCCAGCTGCGCGTGATCAAGCGTAACGGCACTGTCGTTCCTTACACCGATGACAAGATCACCGTCGCTATCACCAAAGCGTTTCTCGCAGTTGAGGGCGGCACCGCTGCCGCTTCGTCGCGAATCCACGACACCGTTGCCCGTCTGACCGAACAAGTCACCGCGACCTTCAAGCGTCGCATGCCCTCGGGCGGCACGATCCACATCGAAGAAATCCAGGACCAGGTCGAACTGGCCCTGATGCGTGCCGGCGAGCAGAAAGTGGCCCGCGACTACGTGATCTACCGTGACGGTCGTTCGAAAGAACGCGCCGCCCACGCACCGGCCGAAGAAGCCGTCAACGCTCACCCGTCGATCCGCATCACCCGCGCCGATGGCACCTTTGCGCCTCTGGACATGGGCCGCCTGAACACCATCGTCACCGAAGCGTGCGAAGGCCTTGCAGAAGTCGACGGCGACCTGATCCAGCGTGAAACCCTGAAAAACCTGTACGACGGCGTGGCCCTGACCGACGTCAACACCGCTTTGGTGATGACCGCCCGTACCCTGGTTGAGCGTGAACCGAACTACTCGTTCGTGACCGCTCGCCTGCTGATGGACACCCTGCGTGCCGAAGGCCTGAGCTTCCTGGAAGTCGCCGAAAGCGCGACCCACCACGAAATGGTCGACCTGTACGCCAAGGCTCTTCCAGCCTATATCGCGAAAGGCATCGAATTCGAATTGCTGAACCCGATCCTGGCGACCTTCGACCTGGAAAAACTCGGCAAGGCGATCAACCACGAGCGCGATCAGCAGTTCACGTACCTGGGCCTGCAAACCCTGTACGACCGTTACTTCATCCACAAGGACGGTATCCGCTTCGAACTGCCGCAGATCTTCTTCATGCGCGTGGCCATGGGCCTGGCGATCGAAGAGAAGAACAAAGAAGACCGTGCAATCGAGTTCTACAACCTGTTGTCGTCCTTCGACTACATGTCCTCGACCCCGACCCTGTTCAATGCCGGTACCCTGCGTCCACAGCTGTCCAGCTGCTACCTGACCACCGTGCCGGATGACCTGTCGGGCATCTACCACGCGATCCACGACAACGCCATGTTGTCGAAATTTGCGGGCGGCCTGGGCAACGACTGGACCCCGGTTCGTGCACTCGGTTCGTACATCAAGGGCACCAACGGCAAATCCCAGGGCGTTGTTCCGTTCCTGAAAGTCGTGAACGACACCGCCGTCGCCGTTAACCAGGGTGGCAAGCGCAAAGGCGCTGTCTGTGCCTACCTGGAAACCTGGCACATGGACATCGAAGAGTTCATCGAACTCCGTAAGAACACCGGTGATGATCGTCGTCGTACCCACGACATGAACACGGCCAACTGGATCCCTGACCTGTTCATGAAGCGCGTCTTCGATGACGGCAAGTGGACCCTGTTCTCGCCGTCCGAAGTGCCGGACCTGCACGACCTGACCGGCAAGGCCTTCGAAGAGCGTTACGAGTACTACGAAGCCCTGTCCGAGTACCCGGGCAAGATCAAGCTGTTCAAGACCATCCAGGCCAAAGACCTGTGGCGCAAAATGCTGTCCATGCTGTTTGAAACCGGCCACCCATGGCTAACCTTCAAAGACCCATGCAACCTGCGCAGCCCGCAGCAGCACGTCGGCGTGGTTCACAGCTCGAACCTGTGCACCGAGATCACCTTGAACACCAACAAGGACGAGATCGCCGTTTGCAACCTGGGCTCGATCAACCTGCCGAACCACATCACCAACGGCAAGCTGGACACCGCCAAGCTGGAACGCACCGTGAACACCGCCGTTCGCATGCTCGATAACGTTATCGACATCAACTACTACTCGGTGCCACAAGCGAAGAACTCCAACTTCAAGCACCGTCCGGTCGGTCTGGGCATCATGGGCTTCCAGGACGCGCTGTACCTGCAGCACATTCCTTACGGTTCCGACGCTGCCGTCGAGTTCGCCGACAAGTCGATGGAAGCGGTCAGCTACTACGCGATCCAGGCTTCCTGCGACCTGGCCGACGAGCGCGGCGCCTACGAGACGTTCCAGGGTTCGCTGTGGTCCAAAGGCATCCTGCCGCTGGATTCGCAACAGATCCTGATCGAGCAACGTGGCCAGAAGTACATCGATGTTGACCTGAACGAATCCCTGGACTGGGCACCGGTTCGTGCCCGTGTGCAGAAAGGCATTCGTAACTCCAACATCATGGCCATCGCACCGACCGCGACCATCGCCAACATCACTGGCGTATCGCAGTCGATCGAACCGACCTACCAGAACCTCTACGTGAAATCGAACCTGTCGGGCGAATTCACCGTGATCAACCCGTACCTGGTTCGCGACCTGAAGGCTCGCGGTCTGTGGGACTCGGTCATGATCAACGACCTGAAGTACTACGACGGTTCGGTGCAACAGATCGAGCGCATCCCGCAAGAACTCAAAGAGCTCTACGCGACCGCTTTCGAAGTGGACACCAAGTGGATCGTTGACGCGGCAAGCCGTCGTCAGAAGTGGATCGACCAGGCTCAATCGCTGAACCTGTACATCGCTGGCGCATCGGGCAAGAAGCTGGACGTGACCTACCGCATGGCCTGGTACCGTGGCCTGAAAACCACTTACTACCTCCGTGCCCTGGCCGCGACCAGCACCGAGAAGTCGACCATCAACACCGGTAAGCTGAACGCTGTTTCCAGCGGCGGCAACCACGGTGAAGATTCGGTCCTGGCAGCGCCTGCCGGCCCTGCTCCAGTACCGAAGGCTTGCGCCATCGACGAGCCGGATTGCGAAGCTTGCCAATAAGCTGAGCCGGTGAGCGCTGAAAGGCGCTTACCTGGACAACCCCCGATCGGTCCTCTGGATTGTCGGGGGTTTTCTTTTGCCTGCCTTTCAAGATCAAAAGATCGCTGCCTCGTTTCACTCGACAGCTCCTACAGGGGACCGCTATTTCCTGTAGGAGCTGTCGAGTGAAACGAGGCAGCGATCTTTTTGCCAGCCATAAAAAAAAAGCCCCTCGATTGAGGGGCTTTTTGTGCAGCGCTTTCAGCCAACCCGCATCAGGTCATCTGAATGATGGTTTGCATGATGGTGCTCTGAGTCGAGATGGTCTTGGCGTTCGCCTGGTAGTTGCTCTGTGCCTTGATCAGGTCGACCAGTTCATTGGTCAGGTTGACGTTGGACTCTTCCAGAGAGTTGGAGTGGATCTCGCCCAAGGTACCGGTGTTCGGCGCATCGTAGCCCGGGATACCCGACGAGTAGGTTTCTTTCCAACTGGTGCCGCCTACAGGCTGCAAACCTTGTTCGTTGGTGAAGCTGGCGAGCGAGATCTGGCCGATGGGCTTGGTCTGGCTGTTGCTGAAGTTGGCCAGCATGATACCGCTGGTGTCGATGGTCAGGTTGGTGATCTGGCCAGTGGCGTAGCCGTTCTGTGAAGGAATCGAACGCGCGGTGTCAGCGTTGTACTGCGTGGTTTTGTCCATGGAGACCGTAACGACGCCGGAGGCAGCGCCGTTGGCTGTCCACACGCCATTGGTCACGGTACCCGGAATCCAGCCGGTGACTTTCAGGTCAGGGCTGACAATCGGCAAAGGGGCAGCTGGAGTGGTGACGGAAACCAGTTTGCCTGACGAATCGAACGCCATGGTCGAAGCGACAGGAGGAGTAAGAGTAGGGTCGCTACCATCCGGGTTGCGACCCTCGATCAGGGTGTAGGTCTTCCAGGTGTTGTCAGCAGTCTTGACCATGAATTGGTCCATGACGTGCTTGTTACCCTGGGTATCGTAAATAGGGGTACTGAACTGCTTGGTGAAGGACGCTTCCTTGGACGGGTCAAACGGATTGGTAGTCTGGTTGATGATGGGAGCTGTGGAGTTCAGGTTGATCGTCGACGAAACCGTGGAGGTGTTTTTTGGCGCCAGGTTCGACGTATCGATGCGCAGGTCAGTCAAAACGCCATTGAGGATCTTGCCATTGGCATCCACGCCATAACCCTGCAGACGCGCAGAGCCATCGGTGTTGGTAACGTAACCGTCTTTGTCGACCTTGAACGTACCGGCACGGGTGTAGGACATCGAACCATTCTCGCTCAGCACGAAGAAGCCGGAACCGTTGATGCCCATGTCCAGCACGTTGCCGGTGTTGTTGACGTCGCCCTGGGTGAACTGCTGGGAAACGTTGGCCAGGCGCACGCCGTTACCGATGGTTTTGCTGCCGGACCCCAGCTTGGTGGCCGAGTAAACGTCTTCGAATTCCGCACGGGACGATTTGAAGCCGGTGGTCGCGACGTTGGCGATGTTGTTGCCGGTCACGTCCAGTTGTTTGTTGGCTGCATAGAGACCGCTAAGGCCGATATTGAAAGACATATTCCACTCCTTTGTGCCGTGTTAGTCGGCTCTACATACCAATGGTTTGTACTTTGGACAGCGCGATGCTGCCCGCCCCGGCCAGGTTGAGCATCAACTCACCGCCTGTCTGGCTGATGGTCACGCTGTTGACCGTCGCCGGCAGGTACGTCACCAGCGAGGTCGCCTTGCCGTCGTAGGTCGCCGTAGCGCCGAAGGTATAGGTACCCGCCTTGGCCACTTCGCCTGCGTCGTTTTTGCCGTCCCAGATGAAAGTGGAAGTACCGGCGACTTCGCTGCCCATGTCGATGGTGCGGACAACCTTGCCATCGGCATCGGTGATCTTGACCTTGACCGGGTCCACCGACGCCGGTACGGCAATGGTGCCGCTGAAACTCTTGGAGGTATCGACCACCGCCGTGCCGCCCGGTGCAATAACCGAACGCCCGACCAGCGACGACGCCTGCAACGCTTGGGACGAGTTGTAATTACTCGCCAGGCCACTGACGGTGTCGTTGAGCGTGGTGATGCCTTCCAGGCTACTGAACTGCGCCAACTGGGCGACGAACGCACCGTTGTCTTGCGGTTCCAGCGGGTTCTGGTTTTTCAGTTGCGTTACCAGCAACTGCAGAAACGCGTCCTTGCCCAGGGCCTTTTTACCGGTGGCGCTATTCGTCGCCGACGCCAGGCCGTCGGCACTGGTGTTGGTCTTGATCGAGGAGTTGGCCAGGATGTCCTTGAGGCTAATGCCACTGGTGGTATCGGTAACACTCATCTCAGTCGCCCCTTATCACTGACCGAGGGTCAGGACCTTCTGCATCATGGTTTTGGCGGTGTTCATCATTTCGGCGTTGGTCTGGAACGAACGGCTCGCGGAAATCATGTCAGCCATTTCTTCCACCACGTTGACGTTCGGGTAGTAGACGTAGCCCTTGGCGTCGGCCGCCGGATGGTTCGGCTCGTAGCGCGCTTCAAGGTTGCTTTGGTCCTCGACCACGCCCAGCACTTGCACGCCTTGACCGGCGGCGTCCTGGTTCTGAAACAGCGAGTCACTGCCGCCGCTCTGGCCACCCTGGAACATGGTGGCGAATACCGGGTGCCGTGCACGGTAGGTCTGGTCGATGCTCGACGAGACCGTCTCGGCGTTGGCGATGTTACTGGCGACGGTGTTCAAGCGAGTGGTCTGGGCACTCATGCCGCTACCGGCAATGTTGAAAACGCTGGCTAGAGACATGACTTACTCTCCACGAAGGGCTGACACCAGCCCTTTGAATTTGCTGTTGAGCAGGGTGAAGCTGGCCTGAAAGTTGACCGCGTTTTCCGCGTAGTTCGACTGTTCCAGCTGGGCGTCCACGGTGTTCTGGTCGATCGACGGTTGCATCGGCGTGCGATACAGCAGCGATTCGTCGCCATTGCCCAGGCCTTCGGCTTCGATATGACGGCTGTTGGTCATGTTCAAGGCGAAAGATCCGCTCTTGGTCTTCTCGTTCTGTGCGGCGAGCACTTTCGAGAAGTCCAGGTCCCGAGCCTTGTAGTTCGGGGTGTCGGCGTTGGCGATGTTGTTGGCCAGGACTTCGGCACGCTGAGCGCGGAAGCCCAGGGCTTGTTCGTGGATACCGAGCGCTTTATCGAAGCTGATGCTCATGTCGGAAACCTTCGGGTGACCTGATTTTTCGTAACATGGACATAGCAAGCGTCGTGCCAATTAAAAAAAGGCCGTAAACCGGGGCTTTGCGGGCAGTGGCAACGTGGCAATGCCAGAAAAGCGGCAACCGATTTCCGCCGCCTGCCGCTTTTCTGCCGCTTTCCTGGATTGCACCCGCCCCCTGTAGGAGCTGCCGAAGGCTGCGATCTTTTGATCTTGATCGTAAAAAACAAGATCAAAAGATCGCAGCCTTCGGCAGCTCCTACGTGATGCAAAAGCGGCAGGCATAAAAAAAGGGAGCCCTTAAGGGACTCCCGTTTTTTTTGCCGCTTTTGCATCACTTCGCCTGGTAAATGATCCCCGGGCTGCATTGGACCATCTGGTAATGATCCGGCAAACCGTTCAGCGCCTCGGAAGCACCGAGGAACAGATAACCGCCGGGCTTCAACGTGCTGTGAATGCGCAACAGGATGTCCTTCTTCACCTCGGCGGAGAAGTAGATCAGCACGTTGCGGCAGAACACGATGTCGAACTTGCCGAGGCTCGCGTAGCTGTCCAGCAGGTTGAACGAGCGAAACTCCACCCGGCTCTTGATCGGTGCCTTGATTGCCCAGCGCCCCGGCCCTTTCGGGTCGAAGTAACGTTGAAGGCGCTCGGGCGACAGACCACGGCCGATGGCCAGGCTGTCGTATTCGCCGGTCTTGCAGTTGGTCAGCATGGTGCCGGACAGGTCGGTGGCAACGATCTGCACGCCCATCTTCAACTGGCCCATGTTCACGCGCTCGAACTCATCGATCGACATCGACAGCGAATACGGTTCCTGACCCGACGAACAGGCCGCCGACCAGATCCGCAGACGCTGGCCAGGGGCGGCCTTGATCGCTGCGGGCAGCACCTTGTTCTTCAAGACTTCAAACGGATAGGTGTCACGAAACCACAAGGTTTCGTTGGTGGTCATGGCATCCACCACCATCTCGCGCAAACCGCTGCGCGGCTGGGTCTGGATGCGCTGGACCAGCTCACCCAGGGACTTGATGGCTTGCTGTTCCATCAGTTTGTTGAGACGGCTCGAGACCAGGTACTGCTTGTTTTCACCGAGCAAAATGCCACAGGCTTTTTCCAGGAAGACCCGGAACTGTTCGAAATCCAAATTACCCGTAGACAAAGATGCCGCCTCTTAAATCGTATTAACCGTTAGGGGCAGAAGGCCCCTAGCTGATGTCTGCTGCTTTGATCCGGTTGACTACCCGGGATGCCAGGTCATCAGGACGGAATTTGGCAAGGAAGTCATCGGCACCGACCTTCTTGACCATCGCCTGATTGAATACACCCGACAACGAAGTATGCAGGATGATGTGAAGCTTTTGCATGCGAGGGTCGTTGCGGATCTCGGCCGTGAGGGTGTACCCGTCCATCTCCGGCATCTCGATGTCGGAAATCATCATCAGGAACTCTTCTTCCGGCTTCTTGCCCTCGTCGACCAGCTTGCGCAGGTAATCCAGCGCTTGCCGACCGTCGTTCAACGCCACCACTTCGACACCGACCGTCTGCAGGCAACGGGTCACCTGCTTGCGCGCCACCGACGAGTCATCGACCGTCAGTACTCGCAAAGAGAGCGCCTTGTGCTGGGTTTCGACATCCACCACGCCAACGGAAATCGCTTCCGGTGTCGGCGCCACTTCTGCCAGCACTTTCTCGACGTCGATGATTTCGACTAACTGATTGTCGACCCGAGTCACAGCCGTCAGGTAATGATCGCGTCCCGTGCCCTTGGGGGGCGGATGAATCTCCTCCCAATTCATGTTGACGATGCGTTCCACCGACCGCACCAGGAAACCCTGGGTCTTGGTGTTGTACTCCGTGATGATCACGAAGGGATTGCTTTGATCTTTCAGCGCACCGGAACCGGTCGCCATCGCCAGATCAAGGATCGGAATGGTCGCCCCCCGGATATTTGCCACACCGCACACGACAGGACTGGACTTGGGCATCAGCGTCAGTTTGGGGCATTGCAGCACCTCCCGAACCTTGAACACGTTGATCCCATACAGCTGCTGGCCGTCGAGACGGAACAACAACAGCTCAAGGCGATTCTGCCCTACCAGTTGCGTGCGCTGGTTTACCGCATCCATTACACCAGCCATGCACAGACTCCTACACCAACGCTTAAGTGTGTTGCGACGCGCATTCATCACTAAACGGCACGGCGCTTGCTTTTTAACTCTTATGAACACAGAACCGACATTTTTCCGACGCCTGACATCAAACGCCCGCAAATTGCTTTGCGCGGTGTCGGCCGTCTGCCTGTTCAACGCTGGCTGCCCTGCCCTTGCTGACGCGGTTACCTTGCCTGACATGCTTATCGGCGTCACTCAGGGCTTTCTTGAATTCACCGTAGAAGACTATTTGGCAACCAGTCAAACGGAAGGCCGCTACGAGATCGAGGTCAAGCAGCTCGATCCACGGCTGCGCATGCCCATGTGTGACAAGGAATTGACAGCCACGCTTGAGAGTCCGGCAAGGCCGCTGGGGCGGGTTACCGTCAAGGTTGCTTGCGAAGGCACGTCCCCCTGGACCGTGTTCGTACCCGCTCAAGTGCGCCTGTTTCGCGACATTGTGACCACCACCCGTGCGCTGCGGCGCGCCGGCATCGTCGAGCCTCAGGATGTGACCCTGCGCGAGCGCGACATCAGCCTGATCAATCAGGGTTACCTGACCTCCGTCGACCAGGCGATAGGGCAGAAACTTACCCGACCAATGGTCGCCGACCAGGTCATGACCCTGGTGCACATGGAACAGGCAGAAGTCATCAGCAAGGGCGACCAGGTGGTGATTACCGCCCGCAGTGGAACGCTCAGCGTGCGCATGCCGGGTGAAGCGCTGTCCAACGGCGGCTTGCGCGAACAGATTCGGGTGAAAAACCTCAACTCCCAGCGGGTCATCAAGGCGCAAGTCACCGCGCCCGGCCAGGTGGAAGTGGCCATGTAGAACTCTCTGCTTGTGAAGATGTGGCGCGCCACTCGACTGTTCCCTAGACTGTGCCCTATGCAGGGCAAGCGCTGACGCGCGCAAGCTCATTGATAATTGGGCCTAAAGTTTTTCCGGGTATGGCCGAAAACATGGCAAGCGTCCAAATACCCAGAGGTTTTTTGTCATGGTCATCGATTTCAGCCGTTTAAACAGTTCCTCGTCACTTACCGGTAGTACACGTACCAGCGCAGCGAAGGAAACCGCCGAAGCCGGCAAATCCGCGCCGCTGAATACCCCGGCCGAACAGGCCAGTACCGTCAAAAGCGGGGAATCGGTACATCTCAGCAATGAGGCTCAACAGTTGCAGAAGGTCACTGACAAGCTGCGCGATCAGCCTGCCGTCGACAACGCCCGCGTGGCCGAGTTGAAAGCAGCGATTGCCGATGGCAGCTACAAAGTCGACAGCAACCGTGTAGCCAGCAAACTGCTCAACTTCGAAGCCCAGCGCTAGGCCAAGGCCTGCGCCAGGCTTTTGGACGCTTAAAACCCAAGGCCAGCCATGCACGACACTAATTTACTGCAACTGATCACCGACGATTTCGCTCCAGCACAGCACTTGCTGGAGTTACTGCAAACCGAGTCCCTCGCCTTGCATGGTCGCGACATGCCACTGCTCGAAGAGATTCTGGCGCAGAAACAGGCATTGATCATTTTGCTCGATCAGCATGGCCGCAAGCGCAGTGAAATCCTCGCCAGCCTCAACCTGCCGACCAACCGCAACGGCCTGGAGCAACTTGCCAGCCATTCGAGTATTGGCGATCAGCTGTTGGAACAAAGCGATGTATTGACCGATCTTCTGGCTCAGTGCCAGGCGGCCAACGTCAAGAATGGCCAGTCGATCCTGGTGCAACAGGCCGCGACGGCCAATCAGCTGAAAATCCTCAACGGCGGCGAGCCGCCAGCGCTCTACGATGCGCGCGGATCAACCTCCATGCTTGCGAAGCCACGCCCGCTCAGTCAGGCTTGAGCTTGCTGAAAAGCGCGCACTATCAAGACGCGCAACATGCTGGCAATATGCTGGCCAGCCGTAGTCATATTTTGTCTGGAGATTGATGAACCGTGTTCAATGCCTTAAGCGCGGAAGATGCTCCGCAGCCACCCAAGGTGCTCACCACGCCGTTGGAGATCTCCGGCAACCTGCGCCAGCTGCAAGACAGCCATGATCCGCTGATCATCACGTTCCATGAGCGCAGCCAGCGCTTCCAGAGTTATCTGGTGGACATTGACCGTGACAGCAACATGATTGCCCTGGACGAAATGATTCCCCGCGATGGTGAACGCTTCCTGCTCGCCGGCGAACCGTTCAAGGTCGAAGGCTTTCACGACGGCGTGCGTATTGCCTGGGAAAGCAACGGCCCGTTGACCATCGACGAATCTGGTGGCGGTCGCTGCTACCGTGGCGCCCTGCCCGCCGAAGTGGTTTACCACCAGCGTCGCAATGCATTCCGCGCAGCATTGAAGCTGGCACAACTGGTCAACGTCGATCTGGGCGGTGAAAAGCTCAAGTCGCCGATCAGCGGCAAGCTATTGGACATCTCAGCCACCGGCTGCAAGTTGCGCTTCGAAGGCGACATCACGGACAGCCTGCAACTGGGCCAGGTCTATGACCGCTTCATCGCCGCCCTGCCCTTTGGCAACATGACGGCACCCGTCGAGCTGCGTTACCTGCACTTCGAAGAAAGGATCTCCATCACCTTCGCCGGCGTACGCTTTCACAACATGAGCGGGCTGGTACAGCGGCAGGTCGAGCGGTTCGTCTATCAGCTTCAGCGTGAAGCGCGACGCTTCGACAAAGACGACATGTAATACGACGCTTCAATAGAAAACGGGCAGTCCCTTGCGGTGACTGCCCGTTTTTTTATGCGTTGTTTTTATGCATTAAGGTCTGGCCTCGGTAAAACTTTGCTCGCGAGCTGCATCAGGGTCTTCGGGCGGCGGATCGGTTTCGGGGTCTGATTCGGGTTCCGGGTCCGGCTCAGGGTGGATCGGGCTCTGCATCTGGTCTTGCACCACCTGCTCATCGACACGCGGATCAAGGCAAGCCACCAACGGCGAACTCGACATACTGTCCGGCATGGCGACGTGATGCAGCGGTGCATCGTCGACCTGATGCAGGTTGGTCACCGCTTTCGGGCGAATCCGCCACACCAGCACCAACGCGAAGAAACTGAAGAAGGCATAGAGCATGTGGCTACCGAACAGTTTCATCAGCACCCCCGCCACCAGCGGCCCGATACTGGCGCCGACACCGTAGGTCACCAACAGCATCGCTGTCAGGGACACCCGACGATCACCCTCGACGTGGTCGTTGGAGAACGCCACCGCCAGCGGATACAGGCAGAACATCACCAGCGAACAGCAGAACCCGGTGATAAACAAAATCTCCAGCGGTACCTGTTGCATGATTGCCAGCGGCAATGCGGTAAGCGCCAGGACCAGCGCAAAACAACGGATCAACAGCGCCCGGTCATAACGATCGGACAGCCAGCCCAACGGCCATTGCACCAGCAAGCCCGCAAAAATGCAGCTACCCATGAACAGACCGACCTGCTCCGTGGACAACCCTTGCTGTGAGGCATACAGCGGTGCCAGACCGTAGAACGAACCAATGATCAGTCCCGCCCCCAGCACCGTGCTCAACGACTGCGGCACGCGCTTGATGAAGAACCGCGGCTCCATCGGTGCCGGGTGCAACGGTGCCGGGTGAATCCGCCGGGTCAGGGCCACCGGCACCAGACACAGCGCGAAGCACAAGGCGACCAGCATCAGCAGCTCAAGACCCAGGCCCGGGTGCATGACCAGAATCAACTGACCCAGCACCAGCCCCAGGTACGAGGCAATCATGTAGCCGCTGAACACCGTTCCGCGCTGCGAGGCTTCGGCCTGCTCATTGAGCCAGCTTTCGATGACCATGTACTGGCACATCATGCCGAGGCCGACGATGACCCGCAGGAATATCCAGGCAGGCAACCAGTCCACCAGGCCATGGCCCAGCACCGCCGCGCCGACAATCCCGGCGCAGGCCGAATAGGCGCGAATATGCCCGACCCGGGCAATCAGCCGGTGGCCGATCTTGCCACCCAGCACCAGGCCGCAATAGTTGGCCGCCATCAACGCACCGACCCACAGGCTGTCGACGTGATCGGCGGCCAGGCGCAAGGCCAGGTAAGTACTCAACAGGCCAGAGCCGATCAACATCATCAGCGAGGCAAAATAAAGCGCTCGAAAGGGTTTCCAGATTTGGCGCATCGGCGTTCCGAGCGGCTCCTTGCAGTGAGTTTCAGGCTACCGACAAACGATAGCCTGATGTCGACGGATCGTCAGGCCTGGGCCGCTAAAACACGCCGCTCCCAGGGAGTAATTTCATCAAAGAAGCTGGTCAACTCCATGGTCTTCGAGGCGATGTAGCCTTCGATGAACTCCTTGCCAAACAGTTCCTTCGCCAATTGGCTACGTTTCAGACGCTCAAGAGCCGCATGCAAGGTACACGGCAACGAAAGATTGTCCGGCACTTCGAATTCACCCTGAATAGGCTCGCTCGGCTCCAGTTTGTGTTCAATGCCATACAACCCTGCGGCAAGACTGGCGGCGATCGCCAGGTAAGGATTTGCATCAGCCCCCGGCAAGCGGTTCTCGACCCGACGAGCGGCGGGCGAACTGGCCGGAATACGCAATCCGGCCGCACGGTTGTCGTGGGACCAGCAGGCATTATTCGGCGACGCATACGGATGGCACAAGCGCTGATACGAGTTCACGTTCGGTGCGAACAACGCGGTGAAATCCGCCATGCCGGCCTGCTGACCCGCGATGAAATGACGGAAGGTCGCGGTCGGCTCACCAGCCTTGTCGCTGAACACGTTACGCCCGCTGCCGATCTCGATGATGCTCTGGTGAATATGCATCGAACTGCCCGGCGTGTGCGCCAGCGGCTTGGCCATGCAAACCACGGTCAGGCCATGCTTGAGCGCGACTTCTTTAAGCAGATGTTTGAACAGGAGTGTCTGGTCAGCCAGCAGCAGCGGATCGCCGTGCAGCAGGTTGATCTCGAACTGGCTGACGCCCATCTCGTGCATGAAGGTATCGCGCGGCAAGCCCAGGGCCGCCATGCATGCGTAGACTTCACTGAAGAACGGCCGCAAACCATTATTGGAACTGATACTGAACGCCGAATGACCGTCCTCGCGACGACCGTCCAGGCCCAGCGGCGGCTGGAACGGTTGAGTTGGGTCGGTATTGGGTGCGAAGACAAAAAACTCCAGCTCGGTCGCCACCACCGGCGCCAGGCCGAGGGCCGCGTAACGCGCGATCACGGCTTTGAGTTGGCCGCGGGTCGACAGAGACGAGCTTTCGCCGGTCAACTCATCCGCATCGCAAATGGCCAAGGCGCGCGGCTGCTGGCTCCACGGCAAGCGATGGATCTGTGCCGGGTCGGGCACCAGCGCCAGGTCGCCATCATCGCTGCCGTAAAAACGCGCTGGCGGGTATCCGCCCATGATGCATTGCAGCAGCACACCCCGCGCCATCTGCAAACGTCGTCCTTCGAGGAAGCCCTCGGCGGTCATTACCTTGCCGCGGGGTACGCCATTCAAATCCGGCGTAACACATTCGATCTCATCAATGCCCGTCAATCGCTCCGCGAATGAACTATGGCCATCGGTTGTCATGACGCAATCCTTTGTTGTTGTGCAAGCCGCGAACGGCGACCCGTACAAAATAGGCTCCACCTGTTCGGAATATCAAGCACCGCACAAAAAGAAAATCATTGGCTGAACACCTCTGATTTTCGGCCACCACAATCCGGTAGGAGCTGGCGAAGCCTGCGATCTTTTGATCTTGCCTTTAGTTTAGACAGCAACGTCAAAAGATCGCAGGCTCCGCCAGCTCCTACGGGGGGATGTGCCCGTCAGGGGAGGTAAAGGCTGAACACGCCGCCGCCCAGCGGGCCGCCATTGCTGATTTCGGTGCGTCCGCCCTCGCCATTGCGTTGATGAAGTGCGGCAATCCGCCCGGCAAAATACAGGCCCAGGCCAGTGCTTCCGCTGCTGTGGTTGATGCCCTGCACGTAATCGGCCTGACGCTCGATCATTTCGGGTGGATAACCCTCGCCATCGTCGTTGACGGTCAGCACCAGTTGCCCGGCTTCATCGCTGACGCTAATCAACACCGCGTGGCGGGCGTAACGAATGGCGTTGTTGATGCTGTTGCCCAGCACCGAAGCAATCAGTTCCCGGTCGAAGAAACCCAAAGGGCTCAACGGGTCCACTTCATAGGTCGCCATGATGCCGCGACTGGCAAACACGTCCTGATGGCAGGCCAATTGCGCTTCGATGAAGTCATCCAGTTCATGGTAGGCCGGTTGCAACGGCATCTGGTTGACGCCGAGTTTGTACAGCCCCAGCAACTGCACCAGCATGCCATTGAGATGCGCGAACTCGAATTCGATCACGCCCTGCTCCGGGGTGTGCTGCTGCGGATCCGGCAAGCGCGCCAACCATTGGCTGTGGGCCTGCATCAGCATTGCCAGAGAGTTCTTAATGTCGTGCACGGTGGAGGCAATCACCGTGGAAAAATCGAGTGCCTGTTCGCTGTCGTTCATTAGCCAAACGCCTTGCTTCGCAACTTCTGATAACGGGGAAAACGCGCATCGGAGTCGGGCATCAGGCCGACCATTTTCAGGCACGTCCGACATTCCTCCAGCTCCGCCGAGGGGACACTGGTGTCGGTGCCATGCAGCAGCGACTGCGCCATGTTCAGCGCGATACTGATGTTCTTGGGTTGCAGCGCCAGGGCTTTGCGGAACACCTGCCGCGCCTCCACCAGGTTGCCGGTCTTGTACACCCGCACGCCCTGACGGTTGAGGTCGGCAGCGGCGTTGCCGGAGTTGAGAATGGTCGGATCGTCGGTCAACTTGGCGATGCCCTTCATCACCGTCGGGTCGTCGCCGTAGATTTCCGCGCAGTTTTTCAGCATCGAGGCACCGGCGCTGGCCTGGCCGAGCATCTGCAGTTGCTTGGCCACCAGCAGCGCCGCTTCGGCGCTCATGAACTGCTCCATGCCATCGAGGCGCATCATCGCCTGCTCGGTGAGCTTCTCGGCGGTCTCGGCATCGTTGAGCAGCAGGCTGGTGGCTTTCATCAACCGCGCACGAATCTGCAGACCCGGGTCGGAAGGGTTTTCCTTGGCCACCGCACTCAGCGTCGTGTTGATTTCCAGTCGAGTCCGGGTATCCAGACCTTTTTCGCTGCCTTTACTGATCAAGGCATGGGCCAGGCCAAGGTTGCTCTCCGCATCCTTGAAACGTGACTGCGCGCCCTGCGCCACGGCCTGGCGATAGGCTTTGGAGGCGGTGTCGAAATCTTCGTTGGCCATCGCCAACTTGCCCAACTGCGCTTGCCGGCGCACCGCCAGCGGCGACAAACGGATCGCCTCTTCCAGCACACTCTGGGCCGCCTTGGTGTCGCCTTCGGCGACCAGCACATCGGCCATGCCGTCGTAGAGCGCCGGCATCATCGGGAACACTTTCAGGGCTTTTTCATACACGCCTTTGGCCTGAGCGACCTGGCCACGCTTGAACAGCAATTTGCCCAGACCGGCAAACGCCCACGGCAACGGTCGATCAGCAATGATGCTGTCGTAGAGACGCTCCAGCGCCTCGTTCTGATTCAGGTCGCGCAAGGCATCGGCGCGGTAGCGCAGGCACAACGGCGAGTAGCGGATGTCTTGCTTGCACAGGGCGATGCAGGCATTGAGCACTTCAACCGGTTTGCCCCGGTCAAGGGCCTGCAGAATCGGCTTGAGCAAGGTCTTGCGCTGCTCCAGCCGCTCCAGCCGTTGAGCCAGGCCGGAACGGTTGAACGGTTTGGTCAGGTACGCATCGGGTTCGTGTTCCAACGCACTGAGAACCATTGCTTGACTGGTCTCGGCGGTGACCATGACGAACACGGCCTCATGGCTGATCAGCTTCTCGATCATCAGGTCTTCAAGCACCTGCTGACCGTTCTTCTTGCCGTCGCCCAGGTGAAAGTCCTGCAGGATGAAATCGTAGGCCTTCTGCGAACACATACGCAGCGCCTGTTCACCGGAGTCGGCGGTGTCGACATCCTTGACGCCCAGTTCGCGCAGCATGGACCTGACGGAACTGCGGAAATCCGAGAAATCATCGACGATCAAAAAACGCTTTTGGTGATACGACAGCATCGAAGATTTCCAGGCAATTTTAAGAAGAAGACCATGAGTGTTCGGGTTATCGGCCAGTAGTGGCGTTCCCTTAATGAAGTCATGCCGCTCAGTACGCGCTTAATATTTGAAGGTGTTATTGAAAATCGGGATTATCCTGATTTATTAAGGCGCACCCACACCCCACTTGAGTTCGAGGCGTTTCCCCCTCGCCAAAGGCAAGCGTTATGACCACCACTCCCAAGCACTCGGCCCCTGCTCCTGAGCGAAAGGCCCTGAGCCCCAGCACCCTGGATTTTCCGGTGGTGGGCATCGGTGTGTCGGCGGGCGGGCTGCAAGCGATCAAACTGTTCTTTGAAAACTTGCCTCAAGACAATGGCATGGCATTCGTGATCATTCTCCATCTGTCGCCCGACTACCAGAGCATCGCTGACAAGATCATCCAGGAGTCGACCAAGATGCCGGTTCTGCAGGTGACCGAAACGGTGGCCATCGAGAAAAACCGGGTGTACGTCATTTCACCGGCGCAACGGCTGGCAATGAACGATGGCTTTCTGGAGGTCAGCGCCACAGATCCGCGCGAAGGTCGCCACGCGTCCATCGGTCTGTTCTTCCGCGACCTTGCCGATCTGCACCGCGAGCGCGCCTTCTGTCTGGTGTTGTCGGGCACCGGTTCGGACGGCGCGGTTGGCTTGTCACGGATCAAGGAACAAGGTGGCATTACCCTGGCCCAGGCACCGGAAGATGCCAAATTCGATGGCATGCCTTGCGCCGCCATCGAAACCCGCATGGTTGACCTCGTGCTGCCCGTGGTGGAAATGCCGTAAAAGCTTCTGGAGCTTTGGCGCAACTCCAGAGAAATCTGTTTGCCCACCGCCAACGATCCGGAACTGCAAACCATTGCAGCGGTGTCCGAGCGTGACGCGACACTTGCCGAACAAATGCTGCGCGACGTCCTGATTCAGTTGCGCACCGGTACCGGCCATGACTTCAAACACTACAAACGCGCCACCGTGTTGCGCCGGATCGAACGCCGGATGCAGGTGACCCGCCAGCCGGACCTGAGCGCCTATTACCAGTATCTGCAAGCCAACCCCGAAGAAACCAAGGCGTTGCTGGGCGACATGTTGATCGGCGTGACCAACTTCTTCCGTGACAGGGAGGCTTTCGAAGCCCTCGAGCGGGATGTCGTGCCGCAATTGGTCAGAACAGTCCGCACCACCGAGCGTGATCGTCGACGCCCCGGGCGTTTCTTGCGCCATGTCGGCGGAATTGTCGCGCAACTTGCTGACGCTGATTCTTCCGGAACGGCGCAAGCGTGATGAGCGCAGTTGCCTGATCGATCTGGTCGCGCATCCCTACAAGGATGAAAAATCGGACGGCGAATACGTTCTGGTGATTTTCGAAGAAGTCGAGGTCGACCCTTCCGAACGAGCGGCCACCACCGTGCTACAGACGGAAAGCCAGGTGCTGTCCAACCTTGAGCGCGAAAGAACTAGAGACCAGCAAGGAAGAGCTGCTGACGGTCAACTACGAGCTGAAAACCAAGGTCGAAGAAACCGACAGGATCAACGACTACCTGACCAACCTGATCGCCTCCACCGACATCGCCACGGTGTTTGTCGATCGCAGCATGCGCATCAAGTGGTTCACCCCGCGCGCCACTGACATCTTCAGCATGTTGGCGGTGGATACCGGGCGCTCCTTGCTCGACATTACCCATCGCCTGCATTACGAGAACCTGGTCGCAGACGCGTCGCAAGTGTTCGAATCGCTGAACATGATCGAACGCGAAGTCAGCAGCACCGACAACCGCTGGTACATCGCCCGCCTGCTGCCCTATCGCTCCAGCGAAGACCACATCGACGGCACCGTGCTGACGTTCATCGACATCACCAAACGTCGAGCGGCTGAAGAAGAGATGCGAATGGGCGAAGAACGCATGCGCCTGGTCGCCGAAAGCACTCGCGACTACGCCATCATTACCCTTGATGAGCAGGGCTTGATCACCACGTGGAACAAAGGTGCCGAATTGATCTTCGGTTACAGCAAGGCTGAGGCCGAGGGCGCCTATTACGACTTCATTTTCTCGGCTGAAGATCGCGCGTCCGGCGTGCCTGAAAACGAACTGCTGGCGGTGCGCACCCATGGCCGCAGCGAAGATGAGCGCTGGCATCTGCGCAAGGACGGCAGCCGCTTCTTTTGCAGCGGCGAGGTGACCCTGCTCAGCGGCGATAACCTTCAGGGCTACGTGAAAATTGCCCGGGACCTGACCGGCCATAAGCGCCAGCATGAAGAGCAGAGCCAACAACTGGCCGAAACGCGCAACACCAATGACCTCAAGGACGAATTCTTCGCGGTCATGTCCCACGAACTCAAGCATCCGTTGAACCTGATTCAGCTCAATGCAGAACTGCTGCGTCGCTTGCCGGTGACCAAGTCGGTGGAGCCGGCCGCCAAGGCCGTCAACACCATCTGCGACGCCGTCAACAGCCAGGCACGGATCATCGATGATCTGCTGGATGTTGCCCGGGTGCGCACCGGCAAACTCAAACTGAAACCAATCGCCGTGGATCTGGCCGGTGTGTTGCGCGACATTCACGCCGTCGTGCTCAACGACCGACACGACGCCATCGTCGAACTGCACGTGCCTTCAGGCGCCTTGATGGTCCATGCCGACCCGACGCGCCTGGAACAAATTATCTGGAACCTGGTGAACAACGCACTGAAGTTCACGCCCTCCAACGGCCACGTGCAATTGATCGCCAGCCAGGTTGGAAACATGGCCCGGCTGGACGTCAAAGACAACGGTGCAGGCATCGCACCCGAGAATCTCGATCACGTGTTCGACCTGTTCGGCCAGGCTGAAAAGCAGCACGTCAGCCACAACCGTGAAGGCCTTGGAATCGGCTTGTCACTGGTCCGCCAGTTGACCGAGGCCCAACGGGGAACGGTTGAGGTGAACTCTGCCGGGGTGGGAACAGGTTGTACCTTCACGATTTACCTGCCCCTGGCCCACACCAAAGATGAACCGCAATCCCCGACTCAGGTCGAAGAATCCTCTGGCAGGCTGAGTGGTTTGACGATCCTGCTGGTCGACGACTCCGCCGATGTGCTGGAAACCTTGAAAATGCTGCTGGAAATGGAAGACGCGCAAGTGATTGCATTCGATCGACCGGTGGCGGCTTTGGACGCGGCAAAAAGCACCCGTTTCGACCTGATCATTTCTGACGTGGGCATGCCGGTCATGAACGGCCACGAGCTGATAAACGCATTGCGTCAGTTGCCGCTCGTCAAAGATGTGCCGGCCATTGCGCTGACCGGCTATGGCGCCCACAGCGACATTCAAAAGTCACAGCAATCGGGCTTTGACCAGCACATTGGAAAACCGCTGTCCTACGATGAGCTGATCGAAACCATTGAGGCTCTGCGACGCTCCCAGACCTGAGACAGAGTCAGCGCAGGTAGGCGCGTTGTACGCAGGCTCGTCGATCGATGGCCTGCCTGAGTCGATCCTTGTGATCAGCCCAGACCCTGGGGTCGACTTTGGTTGAGCGCATCAGCACCAGCATGGCTGCCTTGGCAGCCAAGTACTCCACCCAGGCATCGTCAGACCTGAGCTTCAACGACTCGCGCTCGGTCATTTCCATCCGCCGCAGCGCCAGTACCGACTCATCGGTGATCACCGGACTCAAGGTCAGCTGCACCCGGTGCGGCGAGACGAATTCCTGCGTGTCCGCCACAACTTCCCTCGCCCGCTGCGCCCCCCACTTCAACGCCACACAGTAATGCTCACCCGCGTAGCGGTCATGAAACTCCTCGCAAATCGTCCAGCCATCGGTGTCGTAGACGCCTATAAATACCTGGGTAACCCCCTCATGACTGACCCGTGCCTGCACCTCGATGTGCACGCCATTGCTGAGTACCTCTTCATGCGTATGGAGGGGTAACCGCGTGTTGGTCCACAACCAGAATTTTGTGCCTCTACGCCGCATCGACGTGGCTCCATGAGTTGTGTCTGGAGTAAGGCACAGCAATGACGGACTTTCGTAACCGATCCACGAACTACACCTACCTCAAGATGAGGCAGTCGTTTACCGTGGCATCTCTGGCGAGCAGTTCCATGGCAGCAAGGCTTCGTAGTCCCCAACCGATTGTGCCTGCGG
>NZ_SOPU01000036.1:0-22265 GCF_004402115.1 Pseudomonas sp. F01002
TTCCATGCTTATCACCCTGTGTTCTCCTGCTCGAAAAGTGAGCAGAAGCAGTTGAACACCTGGGTCAGTTTTCAGTCGGCAGAACAGCCTCTACTGGGTCAGTTTTCGGTCAGCGGCAACAGCCAATCCCTTCGAAAGCGCTAGAGCAATTCTTAAAATTCTGGCGATCGGCACTCGCCTCTACGATATTGTTCCCCCCAAACATATTCGTCGCTGAGTTTTGAGCCAAGGCTCGGATCTCAGTATTGGCCGGGAATATCGAAATCAAGCCCCGAAAGATTCGGGGCTTGATAGGGTCAGACGACATCAGGGTTTGCGTCCTCCGCCTCCGCTCATCCCATCATCCTTGCGTCCCGTTTCAGAGGACTTATCGCGGTCATCGGCGACATTGCTGCCGCGTCCGCTTCCTTGCCCACCGCTGGACGATTGATCAGCCTTGTTGGATTGTTGTCCGCCTGAAGCTTGGCCGCCTTTTTGGCCTGGTTTGGACATGTTTTCTTTATCGTCGGCAAATTCGCCTCCGCGATTCGTACCCTGCCCGCCTCCGGACATGCGATCGCTATCGCGAGATTGTTGTCCGCCGGAAGCTTGACCACCTTTTTGGCATTCTTCAGACGCGCGTTGTGGATCTTTGGCAAAATTTCCGCCAGAGGCTTCTCCACCTTTCTTACCGGCTTCAGAAGCCTTGTCCTGGTCATTAGAAAAATTGCCTGGATTTTTGTTTCCTGTATTGGCCATTTTTGTTCACCTCTACATCGTTAGCACGAGCATGGGCTCGTCTAATTGGGAGGACGCACAAAACAGAAAGTTTGAACGGAAATATTGGGCTCGCGACGAGTGGATAGGGGTATTTGGTTCCATCGAAAATGAGCGCGTTCGATGGACGGCGTATGCGTCATAGAGGGGGCATCCTTCGTCGAATTTCAGATTAAAACGATCGATGTTTACTAGACTTAATAACTCGTAGAAGCCCTCCATGCATCACACTCAGGCGGTCAATCGATGACTGAACACATCGTGCATTTTCATTGCCAGATCGATCAGGGAACGACTGAGCGCTTCCGGGATTGTTGCCTCGAAGCCATCGATCAAGGCGCCACCTCCTTGCTCCTCAATCTTTCTACAAGCGGGGGTAGCACGAACTTTGGCTTCACCCTCTACACGTTCCTGAAGTCATTGCCGGTGCCGCTATGCGCGATCAACGCGGGCAACATCGAATCAATGGGCATCATCATGTTTTTGGCGGCAGGCCGCCGTATCACCTCGCCCCACTCACGCTTCCTGATTCACCCGATGAATTGGTACTTCAGCCAAAAATCAGTCGACCATCAGCGCCTGCGTGAATACCTGTCGAGCCTCGACAACGACCTTGCACGTTACGTGCAAATTTTCACACTCGAAACGGCTGATGCAGAGACCAAGCTCGATATTTTTCATTGCCTTTCAGCGGAAGAAAAAGTCATCGCCGCTCATGAGTCTCTTGCATACGGGATTGCGCATGAGATGAAGCAAATGATGTTCGCTGATAATGTCAAACATTGGAAAGTCAGCGGTGGATGAGCCTAGCCCGCTCCGCGATATATAGCTGTATATCAAAGACTAATCACGAGAGAGCTATCGTTGCTGCCATCATGGAATTGGCGCTTTGGGGAAATAGCCTAGAAAAAAGCACGCCAAGCAATGGGCCTCGAAATACACCGTTGGGCCTTGGCGTTGAACTCAAGCGTCACACCCTCCGTCTAGCGCATAGATGGGGCAAAAGCTTCAGCCCTTAGCCCTCAACCCTTGTATGTTCAAAGAGATTGCCATGGCCACCACTGCCGCACGCTTGAATTACTTCCACGACACTCTTTTCGGCCCTATAGCGAAAAGCGTTGATTGCGACCTTGTCATTACGCCTATCACCCCCGGCGCTTTTCAGGTGCAGGTGCTTTCTCCAGTACCAGATGACCTACACAAGGCACATTCCTTGACAATAATCCTTTCCCCCAAAGAACATCTGACAGGCACGGTGGCTCAGACGCACAAGTTAGACAACGGTGATCTGGAGTTCCAAATCGATGTATGAGTTTTCGCTAGACGTTGAAGCCATCCTCAACATCGATGCTGTGCCAGCATCATTCTCAGAGTAGGCGGGCACGCTGATGGGCGCGGCTGTTGAACCGTGCGAGATCGTTGTAACGGTCACCAATCAGCGCGCCCCGATTCCCTCAATTGATGCCATTGCTTTTCGCCCTTACCCGGTCAGAAGCAGGTCAGCGTTGCAGTCAATCGCGAGCAGCACGAACCTTCCCGCTAAAGATGCTAAAGCCGTAGGTGTTGTAGATGAGGGTCACTGGGATCAGCACGGCGAAACCGACCAACATGAAAATTTGACTGGTCGGACTGGAGGCGGCGGCTTGCAACGTCAAATGCGGCGGGACAATCAGCGGATAAAGCGTTGCGATCATCAATGCGAAGGCCAAGACGAAGATTCCCAACGCAGCGAACAGCGGTAGATATTCTCGGCGGCTTCGAAATTCCAAGATGAAGCCAATTAGCAGTGCAATGAGCAGCGTTGAGGCCGGCAGACAGTCAAGAGGATCTGAAAGCCGATGCGCATAGCGAGTATCGAGTGTCGCTGTCCAGGCCACCAACACGACCAATAGCACCACAGTTACGATTGCCAGCGTCCTCGCCTGACGGCTTGATCTCCTTTGGAGATCGTCCTGAGTACGCCAATAAAGCCAGCAGGCGCCCAGCCATGTGTAGCCCACGACGAGCACCGCGCCACAGTACAGCGGGAACATAGCCAGCCATTCCCAACCGTTACCATTGTATTGCCCGCCGTCATTAGATACGCCTTGTACCAGCGTGCCCAACACCACGCCCTGAGATCCGCCGGCGAGCAGTGAACCGACCAGCAGCAAGCCATCGACCATGCGCTTGATTCCGTCACTGGGCCAGTAATCACGAAATTCCAGCGCTACCGCTCGAAGAATCAACGCCAAAAACATCAGAATAAAGGGCAAATAAAGCGCCGGCAGCAGGATGGCGTAGGCCAGCGGAAATAGTGCCAGGAGGCCGCCGCCACCTAGTACGAGCCACGTTTCATTGGCATCCCAAATCGGCAAAATAGTCACTGCCATGGCACGTCGCTGCTTGCTACAGCGGGTAAGACCAAGCAGTACGCCTACACCAAGATCAGTGCCATCCAGTAGCACATAGCTCATCACTGAGAACGCCAAGGCCGCCGCAGAAAGTAGTGTTATCCAGTCATTGTCCAACATGGATTCATGCCCTTAGGAATCACCTGTCTCGTCAGCCAGGGTTGGCTGTGGCCCGGCCTCGTCTTCGTGCGGTGGTTCACGCAGTATTCGCAGAAGCACCCATAGGCCAACGCCGAATATCAACAGGTAAAACGACAGGATGAACCATGTTGACTTAATCACCTGCTGTCGAGACACCGACGAAAGACCGTCAGTGGTGCGCAGCAGGCCATAGACGGTAAAGGGTTGGCGACCCACCTCGGTCACTACCCAGCCACTCAGCATCGCCACAAATCCAGCCGGGGTCATCAGCACACACCCTCGGAGCATCCAACGCGCTGCGTACAATCGTTGCCGCCGTCGCAATACCAAACCGGTCAGGCCCTGTCCCAGCATCAATAGGCCTAGACCGACCATGACGCGAAATGCAAAGAACACCGCAGGCACCGGCGGGATGTCCTCAGGAGGGAATTCGTCCAGCGCGGCGATAGTGCCACTCAGGTCGTGCCGCAAGTACAGCGACGCAATGCGCGGAATAGCCACTTCCCAATGGTTGCGCCGCGCGGTCATGTCAGGAATGGCAAACAAGCGTAAAGGTTCGCCCGCTCCTTCAGCTGGGGGAGTCCAGGAGCCTTCGATGGCGGCCACCTTCTGCGGCTGAACCTTAAAGCTGTGCTCACCATGAAGATCTCCCGCGAGAATTTGTACTGGTATAAGCACCACAATCGCCCAAAGCGCCATTGAGTATGTAAGCCGAGCTCGCGGATTCTCAGGTGCACGTAACAGCTGCCAGGCGCTGATACCGGCTACCAGCGTGCCGCTGCCGAGCAGTGCCGCCAACGTCATATGCACGAGTCGATAAGGGAACGATGGATTGAAGATGATTGCCCACCAGTCGTCGGCTATGAAACGCCCATCTGTGGCAATGGAGTAACCAGCGGGTGTATGCATCCAGGAGTTGGCTGACAGAATCCAGAACGCACTGATCAGTGATCCGAGCGCCACCGCGCAAGTGGCGAAGAAATGAATACGAGGGCCGACCTTCTTCAACCCGAAGAGCATGATGCCAAGAAAACCAGCCTCTAAAAAAAAGGCGGCAAGCACTTCGTAGAACATCAAGGGGCCGAGGATATCTCCCGCCTGAGTCGACAACCGCGACCAGTTGAGACCGAACTGATACTCCAGAATCAGTCCCGAAGCAGTGCCCACCGCCACATTGAGGGCTAATACCTTCAACCAGTAACGATACACATCCAGGTAGACTTTTTACGTTAAGGGAGCGACAGATTTCGAAACAGAATGCAGAAGCGAAACTTTGACTAGACACTTAATAAAGACCCTACTTAAATCAATAACGACCAAACTTCTGTCGGTATTCCGCTGGCGTTAAGCCAGTCAACTCTTTGAACATTCTCCGCAAATTGGAATCACTGCTGAAACCAAGCTCTAGGCTGATTGTGCTGACGGTTGATGACGTCAACGTGAGGCGTTCGCTGACCTGGTTTAATTTTATAAGACGGGCATAGGCTGCAACCGCTAGGCCGGTTTCTTTTTTGACCTTGCGCGCTAGAGTGCGCGCGGACATTCCGAGGTTATCCCCCAATTTGTCCACTGTAAGTTGTTCAGCCGGCAATTGCTCAACGAGGACAATTAGCTTACGCAATAACCTGTCGGACTGTTCCATTAGGCTTATTGTCTGAAAGGCGGTGTGAACGACTGCCGGGCGTGGTAGCACCATCAACTTGATGAGGTCTCGAAAAATTTCAGAGCTGACATTCTTTTCGATTAGCGCCTGGGCAATGGGTAGATATCCGTTTACGCCTGAAGCTGTGGCCGTTCTCTGATTAATGATGCAGGTCTGCTCGCTTTGCCAGCGCACCTTTTTATAGCGTTGAGCCATTGTCTCCACGAGCCACCATGTAATCGTCGCCGCCTGATCATTTAACTGACCGCTCGCTGCAAGTAGACAAACCCCCGTGCAATAACTCAAAAGCGTGCATCTTTTGGCACGATTCGATAGCGCTGCCACCAAGGGCGAGTGAGCTACCAACACCGTTTCAACCTCCTGCGACGACTCTGCCCAGAAACCTGGAACTAGGATGGCGTCCAGCTCGTCGCTGTCGAGGGACTCTGTCGCCTGCAACGTTACGCCATGCGCACATTCAACTGACCCGATCTGCACCGCAACATAGACAGTCTCAAACAGATCATGACCTGTACGCCGATTCGCTGCGTACAGAAGGTCAGCGAATGCAAACAACCCCGCAGGCATGCAGTTGGAGAAAAGGAGCAGTCCAATTCGTAAGGTTCTGGGCATGGCTGAAAATGAATCGATTATGGCTAATTTCGCCATTATGGCCTCAGTATCGGATTGGCACCATGAGATCTCTTTCCAGGAGGGTTTTATGATGAAAATTCAACAAATTCGAAATGCCACAATCATTGTCGAAATTGGCCTCTATCGTATCCTTGTCGACCCAATGATGGCGCGAAAAGATGCGCTTCCGCCGTTACGATTATTCGGCGCCAGGCAGCGTAACCCAATCGTCGAATTGCCGGATTCAACCCCGGCTGTTCTCAATGCGGTAACCCACTGTCTAATCACCCACTGCCAAAAGGGGCACTTCGACCACTTGGATCGAGCAGCTAAAAAATGGCTTCGCGATAGACAAATTCCAGTGATCTGTTCACCGCACGACGCGCCTCATCTTGCAAAGCAAGGCCTAAACATCCAGCCGCTTCCTGAAAATCATGAGCAGCCTAATCTCTTTTTGGGCGGAACGATTCGTACAATCAAATGCACCCATGGGAAAGGCCTGATAGGCAAATTGATGGAGCACGGTGTCGGTTACTTTATCGAAATGCCAGGGGAACCCAGCCTATATCTGGCTGGCGATACAATTCTCACGCCGACCATAAGGGATTTCGTGCTACATCATCAGCCACAAGTCAGCGTAGTACCTGCTGGCGGCGCACAATTTGATTTTGGTGACGATATTATCATGGGGATTGACGAGGTCGTTGAATTCACCCGGTTGAAACGCGGAACGGTGGTGGCCAATCACATGGAGGCGGTCAGCCATTGCCCGGTAACTAGACCTGCGCTCGCTAAAGCAGGAAAACTAGCCGGTATTGACCAGCGCTTGCGGATCCCAGCAGATGGCGAAATTATGGAGTTCATGTTTTGACTAATAGCCATCGTGAGGTGTGTCCACCAGCTTGTATGCCGGCACGAATTAGAAACTTCTTGCGGATGCTACGAAAATTGGCACTGATAGGGACGGTGTCAAAATGGACGGCATCCTCGAACACCTGCGGAGCCGGGCCAAGAATCTCAAGCGCCAAACCATTGTTCTCTGATTTTGTTATCAGGTTCCACTAACGCCTTGGCTGCCGAAGTGCATTTCCGTGTTAGTCGTGGCCTACTCGTTGAGTCCAATCGACCTTGTCCCCGATTTCATTCCTGTCCTCGGGTATCTGGATGAGGTTGTCATTTAAATACTCTGGCTACCAATTAAAAGACCAATCAGTCTATATTATGAGGAACATTTACATGCTTTCTGAATACCAAATGACGCTGCCAGCTATTGAACTGGAGGCCTCCGAAGGCCGAGCAAAGGACGTTTTGACCAAAGGTAAAGCACAAGCAGGCGTTCTCCCAAACATGTACTCCCACATGGCGAACTCGCCTGGCCTGCTGGAGACATACCTGGAAGGCTATTCAGCCTTCCGTAACGAGTCAGGTTTCACATCGGCGGAGCAGGAGTTGATTTTTTTGGTTATCAGTCGCGAAAACGGATGCGAATACTGTGTCTCGGCTCATAGCGCTATTGCCGATATGAAGTCAGGGCTCACCCCGCAAGCCACCAATGCGATTCGTGACAACACGGAGATAGAAGATAAAAAACTCTCGGCATTGGCCGCGTTCACGCGTGTGATGTTCCATACCCGGGGGTTGCCCTCTAAGTCAGACGTTGAAGCATTCCAGGGGGTCGGCTATGGCGAACGGCAAATCTTGGAGGTCGTTCTGGCGATTGCGATAAAGACGTTGAGTAATTATTCCAATCACCTCTTTCATACCCCTCTAGACAAGATCTTCGAGGGCAGGGCTTGGCAGCAGGAATAACCGCTTCCGGAAATTTGAGCTCGCTCTGCTTCTTGGCGATCATCCCAAGAGAGATGGTCGTAAGCACTGCACGCGGTCTCCCTGGCAGCTCAGACCGTGCTAAGTGGCCTTCTCAGGTACCTTCCTCATACGGTGATGAGGCTAGGCTGTAACAAACGAAATTCCAACGACGTCCATGTATACCTTGGCTTCATGCAGGATCGCAGATCGTCTGCACCGCTTGGCGCTTTCTGGCGATGCTAACGCGGTCAAGGTTGAAGATACCTGCAAATATGTTTCGACGTCGGACAGCTTGCACCAATTGTAAACCTTCAGCTCGGCAGTCTCTCGCCTCACTTTGTTGCCACTTTTTCGGCGGCATCAGTATTTTAATTTGGCGACACTGCCACCGACTCAGCAACGATAGTTGTTGTTCTCTTCATTCAATTGGTAATCGAGGTCAAAGCGAATGAACGACCGCCGACAGTCAATGTGAACGCCTAAAAAAGCTCGAACTCGCACCGTTGTATCCAATGTGTAGGTCTATGGAGGTAAAGCGACATGAATAATGATGACCGTGATAACGACTTCGAATCAGAACCAACGTCCGATGCCCCACCCACCGATACATCGGGAAAACCCGTGAATGTGGTCGAAAGAGATTTACAGGACGCGGACAGCGACACCAAAGGAGTCGATGAAACCATTACGCCATCTTCTACCCGAACCAAGGAACAAGAGGTTGAGGAACTCAATCGAAAAACAGCGGAGATAGAACGTAAGGTTGCGGATGGCAACTAGCAGCAGGCTTGAAGTATGTTTGACCAAATGAGAAGCGGGAGGTCAGTGTCAGACCTCCCGTCGTTCAGTCAACCTTTTATGAAGTACCCAATCCTCGAGATTGATCGGCCGGCGTCTCGGATGCTGCCCGGAGCTCCCCTTCCGGTTTCACGTCTACGTCTGAGTGATCAGTCGTTTTTGTCACCGTATCGCGCACCGCATCAAATCCCTCCCTCGCCTGTTGTTTTACCTTGTCGGCCAGGCCTGCGCTGGTCTTGCCCATATAGCGTTGCTCAGTCTCCGTCGAAGGCAATACCGCCCCCAACATCGCCCCTAACGCGATACCTGCAGCGGCTACCATCAGAGGCTGCTGCTTCAGCAACTGGCTGAATTGATTGCTCATCACTTGTGTACTGCGCACCAAACGGTCGCTGGCGTCATGAACGGCATGGCTGATGTTTTCGGTGGCAGCCTCCAGGTTGTCCCCCAGGCTCGCAGCTTTACCTTTGACGGTCTGGTACCCTTCCTTGAACGTGTCGGCGGTCTGGTGCAAATGGTCACGCGCGCTGTCGATGCCGTCGGCCAGCCCATCGGCCCATTCTCCGACTGTGTTCTGATCCGGGCCGGCGCGATAACCAGGGGGAGGGGTTGGCGGACGGTTCTGGCTCATCATCAACCACAACAATCCAACCGACGTCAGTACCGCAGGAAGGGGATTATTTCGAACGCTGGTGCCCAGGTTGGTCAGGAATGTCGTGCCGTTGCTCTGCATCAAAGACAACGCCTGATCGAACACCTGACCCGGCGTGAATTTGCTTTCTAGGGCATCAACGATGTTGCCGATACTCGCCCGCTGCGCATCGATTTCACGCTCGATAGCCTCTGGGCTTTTCTGCGACTCAGTTTCGAATTCACTGTTCATGAGACTTTCCTCCGCAGCGCTTCCTGGTCTTTGCTCAAGGCATCTAGCGTGCGATCAGGCTTGAAGTGGGACGGCTCGAATTGTTTTTTCCCGGACTGCAGCATGGCGAACCCTACGATCATCACCACGACACCGACAATCAGGGCTGCCAACCACGGGGCTAGGACAGTGCTCAGGCCATAGACGGCGGACATCAATAAGATGATGAACCCTGCCATCAGCACAATCACACCACCCGCGACACCGGCAATGCCTGCTTTGAGCGTCGTAAGGCTCGCCTGAAGCTCTGCTTTGGCCAAAGCGAGTTCCTTGGTGAACAGCGCAGGCACTTCACGGGATAGCTGCCGTATCAACCCGACGACCGAAGCGTCGGGATCAGGCACAGGCACTGGTCTTGAGCCCGGAAAATCTGGATCATCTCTGTTCATCACAGTGCTCCTTTGACGTTTGTTGAACCGGGTGTCGAGTTCGTTGCGAAGTCCAAAGGATGATCATGCTCATTCGGTGAAGGCGGGATGATGCCAGTGGCCAGGCCGGGGCTTTGATCGGTGCGAGATGGAACGGAGGTTTCATAGGGTCGTTGAGCGCCAAAACCACCTGACGGAGGCATTGAATTACCTGCTGCTGGATCGCTGGTATCAGTGAATGTCGCCGCAGGCGAGCTCCCTGCTTTCAGGAAGCGCGATAGACCAAAACCCAGCGCAACACTGCCGGCGATGAAGAGTGCAGGGTTGTTACGCGCGAGGTCGGCGGCGTCATGAAGCAGCTGTTCGGCACTTTTTCCACGCAGATTGCCCGCCAGGCCACTCATGGATTCAGCCATGTCTGCAAGGTAATCGGACATGCCGAGCGTGTCCTTGCTTTCGATCTCGGAAACGAAGGACTTCGCTCCTTGGGCCAGCGCCTCTATCTGGTCTGCTGCCGTGTCGCGGTATTGTCCAAACTGCGCGTCTGCTTGCTGCCTGGCGTCGCCAAGCGCCTCAGTAACGTTTTCTTTCAAGTGTTCGAAGTTCTGCTCTGTCCCTCCGGAGTTGGGTTTATCTGGCTGACTTCCGGTGGTGCTGTCTGAAGTATTCATGTCGTCCCTCGCCTTCTGGATGAAAAAGCGTTATCAGGGTTCGCCACGAAGTGCCCGCAGCCCCCCCTCATTTCAGATGACGGAGCAGCGTTATAGGGAGTTCCAATGAAATGATGAGCGATGCAACTTCTCCCTAGATGCCGAAGGATAGAAAGACTGCCCCATCAATCTGTACGCCTTTGGGTCATTTCGATGGAACATTGTTTACAATCCGTCCTCTATCGCAACACCAGCCGAACCTGAGGATGTCACCATGATTCACTCACTAACCGGTATGAAGCCAGGCGAGCGTTACGCCGTCGAAAGCCTCGAACGCACTCGTAATTTTTCAGGCTTCTTTCTCGATGGAAAGTATTACCTGGAGCCCGAGTTAATGACCGCCGTCGGGTGGCTGGAAGGTCAGCAATTTTTGTATGACGAACTTGACCCTTTAGGTGAACCAGTGTTTCCAAATCGGGTCGCTGGCACCATCGAAGACCTGACATTAACCTTGGCCGATGGTGCACGTCTGAAGTTGAACCAGGTGCGCTATACCGCCCAAGTGGATCCCCCCACACAAGGAATCAACGCCACCCCTGATCTTTACCGTCGCAAGGCGTCTGGGCCACTCTGCGACAAACTGGTGGTCATCACCGGGGCATCAAGCGGCATAGGTCGTGCGGCGGCACATGCGTTCGCCAGCGAGGGCGCCCGTCTGGTGCTTGGTGCTCGTGATGAAACGGCGCTTGCTGAAGTCGTCGAAGAATGTGTTTCACGCGGTGCGACGGCCCTGGCAGTTCGCACTGATGTGACAAGCAGCGAACAGATGCGAGCGTTGGCCGATCAGGCTGCCGCTTTTGGGGACGGTCGCATCGACATCTGGATCAACAATGCAGGTGTCGGTGCGGTGGGCAACTTCGAGGAAACACCTCTTGAGGCTCATGAGCAGGTGCTGCAAACGGATCTGCTCGGTTACCTGCGAGGAGCCTATGTGGCTTGGCCCTATTTCAAGGCGCAAAAACGGGGTATTTTGATCAATACCCTTTCACTCGGGAGCTGGGTCGCACAACCCTACGCAGCAGCTTACTCGGCCAGCAAATACGGTCTGCGGGGTTTGAGCGAAGCGTTACGTGGTGAGCTGAATGAGTATCCTGATATACATGTCTGCGATATCTATCCAGCCGTCATGGACACACCGGGATTTCGTAACGGGGGTAATTTCACCGGTCATGCCCTTAAGCCACCTCCACCCATTTATGATCCGCATCTCGTCGCCCAAGGTATGGTTGCCTGCGCGTTACGTCCAAGGCCGAGTACCACCGTGGGAGGAGCAGCCACGATGGCGCGACTAGCGCATTTTTTGGTGCCCGGCTTTCCCCTTCTATATGGATGGCTGACTCGTATGGGCCTGGAACACAGCCCAGAGTCGGCATCGACATCAGGCAACCTTTTCGCGCCGCCAAGCGGTCAACGTCGCATTGAAGGTGGCTGGCGCGCAGCCAAGCGGAGACCTTCCATGCTATTGGCAGTCGGCGCAACGCTATTAATTGGCGGAGCTCTGTTTGCGCTTTATCGTCATGGACGGCGCGAACGTGCTCTCTACGAAAGAGCATGATTAGAATCATGGAACCTGCTGGCATTATTTGAGAAACAGCAGGCCGCACGTTCACACCTGGATCCAATCGCGAGATGATTGGCTCACAAGCCTATGAGTCATCGGCATTTTGCGAGGATTTCCGAAATTCCAAGGTAAACAATCGACTCATCAAGTCTCGCGACATTTAGTGCTTCGCCCGATGTCTCCGAACGCAAAAACAGCTGGCAGGCATCCCTGACAGCTGGAGCGTTACTTACTTTTTGGAACCTCCAGTCATTACAGCCCCAAAAATCTGCTTGGCGGTTTGCACAATGACGCCAGCTTCATCCGGATCGCCTTGCAGCAAGGTCGAGGCAAATTTCTTCGCCTGCTCAAGTTTGATATGCGGCGGCAGTGGTGGGACATTCGGGTCAGTCTTGAATTCGATCAGATCCACTTCGGACTTTGCCACTGCCGCCAATATTTGGCGACGGTAATCAACTCGGCCATGTTGCTCATCTGCATTGCGCCATCGCCGACCAGGGCAATCACTGTGCGTTTCGGGTGAGCGAATTTCGCTGCAATCGCATACGGCACGGCGGCGCCCATGGATGCCAGGCCGCCGGAAAGCGAACACATCATGCCGCGCCTAATCTTCAAGTCACGCGCGAACCAGTTAGCGCACGACCCTGAGTCGCTGGTGATGATGGCGTGTCCAGGAAGGCGTGGTGAGAGTTCGTAAACCACCCGTTGCGGGTTGATCGGATCAGCCTTGGCCAAGGCGCGTTTTTCCAACGTTTTCTCCCAGGTGGCGCGCCAGCCTTCGACCTTTTTACGCCACTTGCGTGGGGTCTTGTGTTCCAGCAATGGCAGCAGCGCCGCCAAGGTCTCGGCCGCATCGCCCACAAGGTTCACCTCCATCGGATAGCGCAGGCTCAACATGTCAGGTTGAAGATCAATCTGGACACCGCGCGCCTGGCCTTCTTTAGGCAGAAATTCGGAATAAGGGAAGCCTGATCCGATCATCAGCAAAGTGTCGCACTCAGTCATCAACTTGTAGCTGGGCTCGGTGCCGAGCAGGCCGATGCTGCCGGTGACCCACGGTAAATCGTCGGGCAGTACCGCTTTACCGAGCAAGGCCTTGGCGACACCAGCGCCGAGCTTCTCGGCAACTGCAATGACTTGATCGGTCGCAGCCAACGCGCCAGCGCCAACGCCAACGCCAACGCCAACGAGGATGGCGACTTTTTCGCCGGCATTCAGCACATCCGCTGCTCGCTGACGATCCGCCTCATACGGAACAACCCTCGGTTTGCTATCACCGACGCCTGAATGAACGGTGCCGTGTTCCCTGGCGGGCGCCTTGTATTCGGCTTCCTGCAAGTCATTGGGCAAGATCAGCGCGGTCACCCGACGCTCGCTAATTGCGGTACGCACCGCCCGGTCGATCAAGTGCCGGACTTGCGATGGCGTCGAGGCTTGTTGCACGAATGCACCAGCTACGTCGTTGTCCTGTTCGGGCGTTTCAATGCCAAGCTCTTCTTCGGGGGCTTCGTGCGGGTAACAGGTAACCCCCGGGCCTCATTCGGCCCTTGACGATGGCCTGGCGAATTCCTTTTGTTATCCCTATCCGTGGTGGCATTCGGATCTTCATTACGGCCAGCCTGGCCTAGCACGCAGCCGTCGTCATTGGGGTTGCCCAGATCCTTGATGGGTTTGTCCTGGGTAGTAGATGGGGTTTTCATAGATGCCTCCAATGCAAGGTCATGAGACTCTTTGGAGACACGTTCGGCGCCAGAGTGCAGCTCAATCAGCAGTAGCTTGATAGCATTGCTTCATCTGGTGCATGACGGACGCGGTTTCGCTTGCGTGCCGGATTTTGCGGTCAAGGATGCCCTGGCTGATGGGAGCCTCAGATCTGTGTTGGATTCGTACATGACCCGCACCACTGTTTTCCAGATTCTTTGGCCTAGCAGTAAGCAAATGTCTCCGAAGGTGAGAGCGTTTGTAGACTTCTTTGTAGAGCGGTTCGGAAATCACCTCGTAACGAGTGAAACGTGAAAAATGATTCGCCCCTCCCCTGAGCTATCAAGCGGTTGAGTAGGATGCTGACAAGATGCATGTCGTAGGTTTTTAGTATTTGCTGATGCCGGTTTCGACCGGGAAGATCGTGACCTCAAGTAATCCATCCAGCTTTTTTGACGGACTTCTGGTTGCTCTAAAATCAAAAGCCAGCCGCGACTACGTCGCAAAAAAACGATCCATCCTTGCCCTGCGGGCAAAGCCGCCTTCCGCCCTTCCCTGCCATTTACTTCCTTTTAAATTTCCTGAGGCAACGGCAGAGGCAAAAGCAACGGCGAAGCAATCGAGTCGATTGCCCTAAAGCCGTTGGCTATTGGAAAAAGCGGTGTGATGAAGATCCCTGCTTTTTGTTTGGAATCAAATATAATAACTCCGTCGCTTTTTTTTGATTTCAAGGGGGCTCGCAAACTATTTTTTCAGGGGCATGGCTTCTAAGCCTCCCCTAACAGTTCGTGACCTTCACCCTGCTCTCAACGATCTCGCTAGCCGTGGAGGCTCTGTATCGATTTGAACAGGCGTTTTGGCTACGTGCTCACGCCAAGAGCGGTTTGTCCTCACGCCAGACGCGAGCTAGCGCTTCATCGGCTTTTCGCTGAAGGTCGGAGCGGCTATGAACAAGATCAGTTCTCCTAGCGGACGGTTTGAGCTGTTCAACGTCCGAATCGACATTCAGCAGTATTGCCGAGAGGCTTGCGTACATGGTTAAGACGGCGGCGACCACATCACAGTGCAAGAATGGCTTCACACAGGGTAAGCCTGTCTCCGCAAGTTCGATGCCTTGAAGGCAGCATCTCGCAGCAGCGAGTGCACCTAAGGTAATTTCCAGTGTTCGCTGTTGACTGTGACCTTGAGAGTCAACCGCAGGCTCTTTGATAAAAGCACTGAACGTTCGAATATCGTTGTCGGCGTGGGCCTTCATGACGTCCATCAGTTGCTCCACCTCATAGATGGTCTTTTTCCGCTCGTCCTCCAGGTTACAGGCAGCAGATTTTCGTAGCGCCATGAGGAGAAGCGCAAGCCCGAAGCTGGCACAGACGCATGACGTGGCACCGCAGCTTGGTACCGAAGTATCGGCCGCAATTTTGTCTCGAAAAGACTCGAGGCTTGATGACCAAATGCTCATCCGCAGCACATCCTTTAAGGCAGGGTATGACTAATTGGGTAGTCGCTCTTCATCTACTGGGCCCGGCGTAACCCTGTCTCTGTCACCCGCCGGTTCCTCTTCCCTACTGACGTGCTCTTCGTCCGTCCCCTCACCGAAGTCCTGCTCATTCAACTGATCTCGGTAGTTCTTCTCTGGTTCGTTGTCTCGCCCTGCTTTATGAGGATACCGACCTGCTGACATAGGCATGACAGCAGGTCAGCTGTTATCACCGTTCTCCGCGCGTCCCGCCATGGCTATGTTGCCCGCCGATTCGAGCTTTCTCAGCCTTGTCAGTTGCGACATTGGCATTAGGCTCGCTTTTGCGCCCCGCCTCTTTGACTTTTTGAGGGTCATCGGAAAAGCCGTGATGCGGTTCTTGTCGTTTGGTCATGGCTGATCTCCTTAAAGCAAAAAATAGTTACCTTCATTTGAGGCGGCACCATAAGCCTTCGCCCAGTTGACACGACCAACGGGAATTAGCCGCCGCCATAATGAAAAAAGCCTCTTCAAATGCGACTACTGCGGCTCAATCAACGCGGTCATTGTTCTGTTTCGGTGTTTCAATAACCGTTTCCGTTTCACCGTTCGATTGCCGCGCAGGCGGTATCGAGGGTGCCTGATCGTTTTCTGAGTCACTCGGGTAGCCGGGCAAGCCGCGCGCATCTTCCGGAGTCAGAACATTGCCCGCAGAGTCGCTTTCGTGATCCCAGTCGGTAGTCGCATTTGGATCTTCGTCGCGACCGGCAGTGCCCAAAATGCAGCCATCATCATTCGGATGGCTCGAGTCATTTTCTGGCAAATTTTGAGTGCTGGTTGAATGCGGTTTCATAGGGGGGCTCCAATGCGGAGTAGTGGGTCTTCTTTGGAGTAACCCAGTGCATCCAAGTGCAGCGCAAGGGACAAACGGTGTGGGTATCCGCTTCAGTACCCACCGGAACTGAAGAACACAGAGCCAAATGCCCATTTCAGCCTGTCGAAGACATAAGAGTGGGAAAAAGGATTTTTTCGGCGCTTCACTCGCTGCCTGATTATCAGATCACTTTAAGAAAGGGTCGGCCATGGATCTCGTATTTCTCGGTACTTCAGCAGGCGTTCCGACCCGAAATCGAAATGTGAGCGGCACCGCTTTGCTCGAGTCCGCAGGCAGAGGTTGGTATCTGATCGATTGTGGTGAAGCCACTCAGCATCAACTGTTGCGTACTCCATTGTCATTACACGAGCTTCGAGGATGCTTCATCACGCACGTTCACGGCGATCATTGCTTCGGCCTACCCGGCTTGCTGGCCAGCGCCGCCATGTCGGGACGTCTCGAACCACTACATATAGTGTTGCCGGTTGCCCTACATGCCTGGTTGCGTCTAAGCGTGACTGTAAGTGAGTCCTACCTACCCTTCGAGTTGCATCTGCATGCGAGCGAAACCTTTGAGGGCTGGCGAAATGGCAATGTTCAAGTCAACACCGTTGTCCTCTCCCACCGAGTCCCATGTCATGGCTATATATTTTCCGAGGCCACCCCTGACCCACGATTGGATGTGCAACGCCTCGAGACAGATGGTGTCCCCCGAGGCCCTCTTTGGGGAGAGCTGGCGCATGGACATGATGTTGAGCATGCTGGACAGATATTTCGTTCCAATCGTTATTTACGGCCTGCCCGACCAGACCAGCGCATCATCATTTGCGGCGATAACGATTCCCCCGAACTATTGACGGAGGTGGCGCCTGGCACAAACGTGCTCGTGCACGAGGCGACCTTCACTCAGCCTTTAATCGATCGCACGCGGACGACTTATGGACACAGTAGTGCCGCTGCTGTGGCGCGTTTTGCTGAGTCGGCACGCATCCCAAATCTAGTGCTTACCCACTTCAGCGCGCGCTATCAATCCAACCCCAAACTTAGCCCGTCCATTGATGATGTCCGCGAGGAAGCAGCGGCAAACTTCACCGGCGAGTTGATCCTGGCGGATGACCTGCAACGCTACCACCTGGGTCGGGACGGTCGCCTGAAGCCTGCCATCGGCCGCTTGTCGCGATGCTGATTACTATTTGTAATCAGCGCCGCGCTTGCAAATCAAAATGAGGGGCCGTGCAATGAAGTGGAGCTCAAGCCTTCCGCCGGTACCCCGACCCCAGCCGAGCCCTGAGCGCTTTTGCTGAAGCAGTATGGAAGCAAAAAGCGGGTGAAATTCATCGAACGATAACCGCGTGCTCGTGCTCGTGCTCGCATTCACTGATGAGTCCAACCGAATTACGTTCCAGTCTCGGCCCTGAGAGATAGAGCCGCAATCTGCTGTCATAAATTGTCTCAGCTGAACCTTGCGCTGGTATTGAAATCGTCGTGCCTTGGCGGTACTTGTAGGACACCATTCGTTAGCAGGAAGCGCACCATGGGGCCCAGATTCAGAGTGATTGAAACCACCAGACTAGAGGATGGCAACAAGCGATATAGGGTTGTAGATCTGGTTGAGGGAGGCTCAGCGAGCAAACACGGTGTGTTTGAGGTTAGAGCTGAGGCAGAGACTGTTTGCTCGACATTGAACACCGAGCATAAATGGCCGACTGAGATAGGGATGCGTCGTGCCGCACCGGTTAGCTCTCAATGATCTACACGATTATCGAACCTGCTTTCCAAATCTATTACCCGGGGGCGCAGACGAATGCCTCCAGGTCTCCGAGAGCTTATTACCTCATTACGTGGCCTCGTCCTCCTAGAGGCAGAAAGGCTCTCTGAGAACTCAACATGCTGAAGACGTTTGACACGAACTCTGCTACCTCATGCAACAGATAACGCGTCAAGTCGCTGATTTGAAGCAATGAAAGTCCGCCAACAAAAAGGCCCTCGAAGGGCCCTTTTGTACTCAAATCAACTTACTTGGCCAGCCAAGACTCTACGGTGTCGGAGCCATACTGAGTTTTCCATTCCTTCAGTGTTTTGTGATTGCCGCCTTTGGTTTCTACGACTTCGCCGGACTCAGGATTCTTGTAAACCTTCACCTGGCGAGGCTTGCGAGTGCTGCTCTTCGACTCAGCAGTGGGTGCGCGACGACCTGCCTTTGGATCAAGTAGGTTGACGATGTCTTTTAAGCTGAAGCCGTACTTCGCCAATAAGGCACGGAGCTTTGTTTCGAATTCGATTTCAGCCTTCAAGCCCGCGTCACCTTTGAGGGCTTCGAGTGCTTGAAGCTGTTCAGCTAGGTGTTTTTCGAGCTGACGGAACTCTGCGAGCTTGGACATGGGAAATCTCTCCGTGATTGTTATTCTAACGTTACACCAAAAACTCCAATTTGCATGAAGCGAAGTGCGTTTACTTTACTCATTAAGTCGTCTCCGTTGCAGGATTCGCACTTGAGCAAACGTCCATTAATAGACATTTGGCGACGAGCGAAGGTTCGTAATATCGCAACAGAACATTGGTGTGATGGCGCCGCATCTGACTCTGATTTGCGGAACGGAATTGTCAGCGGTGGTGTCGTTTGTATTAGACACCTTGGTGTCGAAATCCCGTTCAGATAAAGAGGTAGTTTTCATGAACAATATCATCTACATCGTTGGGGCAGTGGTGATCGTCCTAGTCATCCTGTCGTTTGTCGGCCTTGTATAGCCTACCCCAGCTGAAACCCATTCTGGTGACGCCGCTAGCGGTTCAGTCCGAGCTAAACCACGGTACTCAGAGGAGTTTCAGACATGTATCCGACGACTCCTGACGGTCGCTACTTTGTGGTCAAAGGACAGCTGTGGCGTTGCACCAACCCATCGTTAAATGAAGATGTGCGACAGCGTCTTGTCGACGAACTCATGGAAGCGCGACGTGAGGTAGTAAAGGCAGCGAAAGCCTCCGGCGATCCTGGGCAGCTAAAGTTGGCCAGGGCGAGCGTCCAAACAACTAAGGTGGCGCTCGGGGAGCGCGGGCCGGTTTGGTGGGACGACGGTAGCCCTGACTTCAATACATGTCAGGTCGCCAATACACCCTATGCCGACTGGTATCCCCCGGTGTCAGGATAGTTGTCGCCTCTCCGGTTTTTCCTGAAAAAGCATATCGGGGGCGGAAAGAGACTGGTCGTGCCGTACTATTCACCAGAACGCAGAGCCGCAGTATTCAAAATACTGCTTCCCCCACTGAGCCTGTCGATGGCCGAGGTTTCGCGGCGCGAAGGGGTCAGCGAAATGTCTTTGTCCAACTGGCGCAAACAGCTCAGTTCTGAAGGAAGTGCAGTGTTCGAAAACAAGCCGTTGGCCGAGAACTGGTCAGCCGAAACCAAGTTTGCTGTCGTCCTTGAAACGGCCGGTTTGTCCGAGATCGACCTGGGCGAGTATTGCCGCCGCAAAGGCCTTTACACCGAGCAAATCACTGCCTGGCGACAAGCCTTTATCGCCGGCCAGAAGTCGGTAAAAGCCCAGCAAAAAGAAGACCGGGAACAGACTCGCAAAGAAAAGAAATGCATCCAGGAACTTGAGCGCGAACTGCGCCGAAAAGACGAGGCGCTCGCTGAAACAGCTGCGTTGTTGGTGCTGCAAAAAAGCTCAACGACTACTGGGGGACCGACAACAAGGACAACTGAAGTTTTTGCCGGAGCAGCAGTTACTCGTGGTGTGGTTGACCGAAGCCATCGCAGCAGGGACCGGGAAAATCAGGGCCTGCCAGGAGGTCGGTCTGTCACTCAGAACCTTGCAGCGATGGACTGTAACAGACGTTATCCAGGCCGGTGCCCGAACGCCTGTCACACGACCGCACGCCGCGCAATGCGCGGAGTGCGGTCGTGTGACAGGCGATTGTGATGCTGTGCAACAGCCCTGAGTATGCCAATCTACCGCCGAGCCAGATCATGCCGCTCCTGGCCGATCAAGAACGTTATCTGGCGTCGGAAGCGACGTTTTATCGCGTCTTGCGTGCGGCGGGTCAACAGCAACATCGAGGCCGTAGCCAACGTCCAAGGCGGCACGCAGTACCGACGACGCATGCGGCCAAAGCGCCCAATCAGGTATGGTCGTGGGACATCACGTATCGTGTGCCCGGAGTTCAGGGCGAGAATGGATGCTCAAATGAACGTAACTGATCCATAAACCCCACCTATCCAAACAGGCGGCGTCTGAGGTGGGGGAGGAATCAAATCATGCTGGTGCGGAGGCCATTCGCGGCGCAGCTACTTCATTTTTTGTGGCTTGATATCCACCACCGTGCCCGCTTGTACTTTTTTGATCGGTGAAAGCAAGTGCGGCGAAATATTCCAGCGTTGACTGGTGTCGGTTACCACTGTGACGGTCTTGCGGTTGAACTTCATGACGGTACCGGACAGGCGCTCACCACTGGGTGAGTCGAAGCTTACCCGTGCTCCTGGATGGAACTGCATCATCGATTTATGAGCTTCCAACGACTCCAGCATCTTCAGCCGTTCGATAATGTGATGATTCAATGTCACTAACTCATCGACACTCAGATGATCAATATTGATACTCATGATGCCCTCCAATTCCAGGGTAGTAGCGCTTCAACGTCTTCAACCGACTCAGCCTGCGGTAATCGCTCCAGTACATGGCGCAGCCACGTATAGGGCTCCTGGCCGTTTGCCTTGGCGGTCTCGACCAGACTGTAAATCTGCGCACTGGCTGCGGCGCCCTTGGGCGTATCGCTGAATAGCCATGCTTTGCGACCGATCACAAACGGTTTGATTGCTCTTTCGGCGGCATTGTTGTCGATCGGTAAAAAGCCAGCCTCTATATAACGCTCCAGCCGGCTCCAGTTACTGGCCAAATAACCCACGGCCTTGCCCAAGGCACTTTGTGATGTGACCTGGGGATGAGTTTTCTCCAGCCAGTTTTTTAACTGGCTGAGCACCGGCAAGCTCTGTTCCTGGCGACCGGCAAAACGCTGTTCATCGGTCATCTCTTTCAACCCACGCTCGATGCCGTACAACTTGTTGATCATCGTCAGCGCAACATCGGCTCGACCGGCTTTGCCCTTGGGCTGCACTTTTTGCGCATCGACAAACTTGCGCCGTACATGGGCCATGCAGGCCAAACGCTCGATACCCGGCTGCGCGCCCAAAGCGTTATAGCCGGCGTAATCATCGGTCATCAGATAGCCGCGATAGTCGGCGAGCAGCCGCAACGGCACCTCCTGCGCTCGGCTGGTGGTGTAGTCAAACAGGATGACTGGGCGCTCCGGTGGGCCACTGGCTTGTACCCACATCCAGGATTGGCTGGCCGGGTCTCGGTCTGGCTCTTTCAGCACCTGCACTCGCGTTTCATCGCAGTGAACAATCGGACTCTCCAGTAACCGATCACGCATCAGATTCAGCAGTGGCTGGAAGTGTTCGCAGCACTGGATCACCCAGCGCGCCAAGGTTTGACGCGGAATATCGACACCGTGACGAGCGAGGACTTTTTCGAAACGGTGCAGCGGCAGGCCATCGACGTACTTGGTGGTCAGCAGCATCGCCAATACGCTGGGGCTGGCCATGCTTTTTTCGATCAATTGCGCGGGTTTGTCGGCGGTGACCGGTGCTGTTTCGCAGCCTCGGCAGCCGTAGACCTTGCAGATATGTTTGATCACCCGGATCTGCATCGGCACGATCTCCAGCTGTTCGCTGGTTTCTTCACCGATGGCGTGTTTGCGGCAACCGCAAGCGCAGGTCAGTTCGTGCTCGGAGAGTTCGTGGATGACCTCGATGCATGGCAAGTCAGCCGACAGTGGCTTGCGTTTGCCACGGCGCTTGGTCGGGGCGACAACTTCTCCGTCAGCTTCAACGGGCGCTGGCGTGTCGATACTTTCGGCTTCATTAAACAGCAGCAGTTGTGGCGTCGCCGGATCAGCGGTTTGCTCTGACTTGCGCCCGAACAGGCGCTGACGAAGTAGCGCATTCTCTTCTTCAAGAAGAACGACCTTCGACTGCATCTGAGCAAGTAATTGCTTGAGCGCAGCCAGGTCATCGGGAAGGTTGTCGGGCATGGAAATCATGGCCCGGATTATACCCAATCAAACAACGAATCGCGGCGTCAAAACCTGATGCGGACGGTTGCGCCAGAGATCAAAACCGTCGAGCAGCCAGTTCAGTTCCTGAACCGTCAGCACGATGGCTTCGTCGGTGGCATCGGGCGAGGTTTTGAAACGCTCAGACTCCAGGCGCTTGAGCCAAAGGCAGAAGCCGTTGCGCTCCCAATAGAGGATTTTCACCCGATTACGGGGGCGATTCAGAAAAACAAAAAGTACCGGGTCGAATACCGCTACCTTGATATCCAGCTCGACCAGGGCCGCGAGGCCGTCGATGGATTTTCGGAAGTCCACGGGCTTGGGGTATAGGTACACTTTTTCGACTTTGGCGTCGGGACGCATCATGACGGACTGGCTCCAGAAAGA
>NZ_SOPU01000036.1:22280-23650 GCF_004402115.1 Pseudomonas sp. F01002
CCAAAATCGGCCACCGCAACCATTCAAACCGGATGAAAAAACAACTCTATAAATCATTAGCTTATCTAACTTTGCACTTTTCGTATTTTTGTTCGGTGAGGTTCTCTTGTACTCATGAAAAACGAAGCTCATGAACACAAACCGGCGCAGCGAACTTCGCCTACGGGGCATCGAAGGACTCTATAGATCTCAGAAATCACCTGCATCGTTGCGTCTTCGATCGTTCCTTCATTACGGCATAAAACCCAGCCGTGATCTGCAATCGCTCGCTCGAACGCCTTGGTACAAGCAACTTGTTCTTCCAGCGTATGGATCACGGTACTGCTCAGCCCACGCCGTCGTGCCGCTGCCCTCGCCCATGAAACATCAGGGGCGGTGACAACCCCGACATGCAGGTCTGGCACTCGCACATTTCGATCAATGTTCAACTGTAGAATCTCTGCAAACGGGACTATCCGGCGAAACGCGGCATCAGACGGGTACCAGCGATCGATCAAGATGATGCTGTCTGGTGGCTGTTTAGCCAGCACGTGCCGGGAAATCCAGGTACGGCTATCAGCAAAGCGCTCACAAACCTCCAACTCCAAATCCCGGGTGGGATTTCTGACGAGTTTGTTAACGAGGGTCATTGTTTCACCCCTAAAGGGATCGCTTTTTCTCTCGCAAAGTCGGATCACCTTTTTGTTGTCTGCCCTCAGTACTTTCGTAACGGCTTCCAACAGTGTGGTTTTGCCGGCTCCTTTGGGCCCATCTAGAGAAACAAACAGCGGACGATTCATTCTTCACATAACGATTGATATACGGTTTTTTTGCCCGGTTCGTTCGCTGGAACCGCTTGGCGCGACTACGCGAATCGAGTGGAGGGTGCTTATGAACAGACATTGACGAACACTCTAACCTGATTTCTGACTGACGGGTTTCAGAATCCAGGGTTACAGCCCCTTATGAACATCGGTCATCGCCCATCTGTTCAATTATGTGTCAGGGTGGAACTTCTCCACAGGAACATTTAGTGGCGCTCTACTTGACGGAGGCAACAGCTCGGCCCCAGGCACGTTCGTCTAAAACCCTGAAACGGAGAAGCCAACGTGAGCACCTTGAAACTTCACCCCGCACTGGACAACGGTATCTAACCTGCCGCCGCGAATTTCACAGGCGGCACCCTGCAATGCCTGTGTGCGACCGACAAGGTCGAGGTCAAGATCGACGCACAAACCCTGCATTACCACGCGTGCGGCTGCAGCAAATACTGGAAACCACAAAACGCGACATTCGCCGTCATCGGCGTGGTGCCTCGAGATTAGGTCAGCGTCATTGCCCACGGCGAAAAACTGGAAATTGTCGACGAAACCGCCACCATCCAGCGGCAC
>NZ_SOPU01000036.1:23721-29635 GCF_004402115.1 Pseudomonas sp. F01002
CGAACCCTATGACTGCCTGTCCCCGGACTTGATGGACGCACTGGCGACTCATGTCGCCAAACAAAAAGGCTTGCTCCCCGCCGCCTGATTTGTCGCCGGTACCTAAAAGCCGTACTTGGCCTCTATGCCATACATCCCAAAAAACAACGATATGCGCCCCCTACCTTGCCTAATTCCTGAGGTTTGAGTCCATTGCAGCTCAACAGCGCGGACGTAAACACCAGAATCACCGAATCGCCTAAAAGCGACTTTGCAATCATCCGCACAACCAACCCGGCTCGTTGGGGCTGTGACGTTCACGTCACCATTGCAGGATGATCAACACCATGAAATCAGGCTAATCCCGGCACCATCAAACGCCTACCGAATGCTCCAATCGTCCAATGAGATCAATGACGGCTTGGGTCTCTACACAGTGCAAGCGAACCGCTTGTAAAACACAAAAGGGGATACCTTGGTCGTGGAGGCCTGGCGCCGCGTGAAGGCCGCCCTATCGTTGCCCAAATATCTGTTTGAACAGTCTCGACGGGGTCATATTTTTTGATTGATGAGTCCATACCCACCTCAAGGGGCTTCAATTATCCAATGATGATCCTGTGGAGCTATGTGATTGCAGCAAGAGTCCGAACGCCAGTTTCAATTCACTCGGTTGCGCCCGCTGCGCTTGGCTTGGTAGAGGGCATCATCGGCACGAATCAGAAGGCTTTCCACATCGTCACCTGCTTTGGCGAGGGCGACACCAAAGGACGCAGTTACAGTGTCTAGCACCTCATCCGTGCCACGAACCTTGATCCGCAGTGCCTGAATTTTTAAGCGCAGCTGCTCAGCAAATGTATGAGCACTGGTGAGATCAAAACACTCGTGCAGGACTACACAGAACTCTTCACCACCATAGCGTGCCGCCAAGGCCTGAGGCGGGATTGAGTTCCGTAACACCTGACCAACATGCTCAAGTACCCGGTCGCCCAAAGGATGGCCATACCGGTCATTGAACTGCTTGAAATGATCGATATCCAGCATGACCAATGCCACCCCGTGAGGCGTGTTGATCAATGCATGCTCCAGCAAGCGAGTGAAGGTAGCTCGGTTCAACACCTTAGTCAGCCCATCCAAAGATGCCGCCAGCTGGGCTCGCTCGAGCTTGTCTCTCAGACTCTTAATTTCATTTTGCGCTGTGTGCAGCTGGGAGAGGAAAAGCTCTTGCTGATCCTGCATGACCTGGGTGCTCTGTTGCAGCTCGCTCAGAATGGCAGGCAACCTCTTGTCGACCGGCTCCGCGAGCATTTCCATGCAATGACCAAGACTGGCTTGAAAGTTGGCACTGCCATTCACGCTACGCGAGACATTACGCTCCATGTCGTCAACCAGATTGATCGCTTGTTGTTGCCCTGCGCGCGCCTCCTCCAATTCGTTACGAATGATGTAGTCGCGGAAAAGCTTCGTAGCGGATTCTGGAGGGAAACAGTCGAAGTCTTTGACCACCCTGTCCAGATGGCGATTAAGCTCTGGCTCCTGACCTTTGCTGTAGGTGTACCAGAGAGCATAGTGCACGGGATTTGGTGGAATGTTGTGACGCACCATCAGTGGTACGGCCTGCTTCAGCAGAGCCGCCGCCTCGCGGGAGTCCTCTGGATACAGCGCTAGGGCAGTCGCACGCGTCTCTGATTGGCTCATAACGTCACTGTGGTTGGTTTTTATTGGCATATATGAATTCGGGGGGCAGCATATCCTTACGTACACCAAGCAGCCATACATAAGTTCATCAGCAGATGTCCAGCGAGGCGACTGCGAGCGCGGACTATCCATCACCGTTATGCCTCTGGATAGCACCCAACTGACTTGTGAATACCATTTTTAGCCTTGTAACTAGCATAGTTAGCAAGGCGTGATAGTCGGAAACTCACGATCAAGGAGATATGGCTTTCAATCACCTTTATCACATTGCCATTCTTATGCGTTCAAGCCGATCCAGCCAGGGATACCCGCGTAGAGGCCAACCCCAATGATCAGCACCCTGAAAATCGAAAAAGGGTCGTAGCTTTGTACTCTCTCACTGCCTGCGTTCCCGTCGATTACGGAATCATCCCAGGCATGTTCCCAATTTGACACGATCGCCGTGTTGGAAGAAATTGATGATCCGCCTCCTCTCTTCGACCTTAAATCCTTTGGCTGTATCTGCAGCCCAAATTTTCGACACGATCGATTGGATGTTCCCCAACCGGCCACTGGCCCAGTCGATTACTGGGTGCCTGGTTTCCTAATAGGAGTGACAAATTGCTGAATCGGCCTGACAAAGATGCGCTACGTGCGATGCTGGAATCGCAAGTACAAGAAAAGCTACAGCACGACCCTGATGCGGTAACGACTTATGCAGCACAGCCTGAACCCGAACGAAAGCCATACACCAGTAAACCCACGGTTCAGGACAAGGCATTTCACAGGGAGCTCGATCAGATGCGTGCGGATGCTGAAGCCGGAGTGATACATAAATCAGTGCGCGAGCCAATGGACGATGGTGAGTCTAGCCTTGCGCTCAATGATTACCCTGGCTTGAAAGAGGCAGGCTCTGCATCAAATCAGTGGTGATGTTTAGCGCCTGTGCTGCGGTAATCGGCGCCTAGCCGCCCTCCTCTTATGCAAGCTGTCGACGCATGGTAAGCGTCCGGCGAACACTGCTTGGCGAGTCAATAACACATGTCTCCAGCGTGGGCACGGAGAACTCCGGGTAGCCTTCCATTGGGGTGATGAAACCGAAGATGAGCCGAGCCTTCCCCGCTGGATACCCGCGTATAGCCGATGCTATGTGCGGTCGGGGGGCCGAGAGCCTGTCCCAATCGGATTCATGCCGCGGCTCCCACTTCTTCATGCGCACGCGATCGACCCAGCAAGGCGAACACTAGCAGCGCAGTCAGTGCCGAAGATGCAGCCAGGATGTACAAGACCCAGCGGAATGCCCGGTCGTAGGTCGCCAGCAGCAAGGCACGCTCGCCGCTGACAAGGGCACTGGCATGCGCCAGATCGCCGAGCGCGGCGCGATTGGCGGCCTCGATCACAACGGCTGGATCGGCCGCGGCTAAAGTGCCGAGCAATCCGCCCTGAATTAAGAACGCCAGCATCGCGCCCGCCACCGCGATGGCAATCCCATCGGCCGAAACACGCACGCAGTTGAAGATGCCGGTCGCCATACCTGCACGTTCTGTCTCCACCACGCTCACGGCCATGCCATCCATCAGCCCCCAAGGCAGGCCAATGCCTGCGCCGATCAGCGCCAGCGGCGCTACCAGCGCAGGGCCGGCCCCGCAGGACAACACCTGACCCACCCAGACCAGTCCGGCCGCCACCAGCAGCAGCCCGACGCCAGACAGCATGCCGGAGGTGAACCAGCGCGACAACAACGCGGTAAGGAACGGCACGACCAGCAGCGGCGCAGCCAGGGCGATCATCATTTGGCCCGCTTCCAATGCGCTCAGTCCGTCGATTCCGATGAAGCGGCCCGGCAGCATCACGATCAGTGTGACAAAGAAGAAGGCCGGCGATGCGGCCAACACCTGCACGCCGACGAAGCGCCCACTACCGAATAACGAAAGGTCGAGCATCGGGCGCGCGACGCGGCGTTCGATGCGTACAAATGCGATGAATAGCACGACTGAGGCCAATAGCGTGCCGAGCACCGAAGCGCTGCGCCAGCCTTCTTCCGGCGCCAGCAGGATGCCGTAGGTGAACAAGCTCAGCGCGGCGGTGAAGCTGAGGGCGCCGGGCCAGTCCAGGCCGGTAGAGTCTGGGTCTCGGGACTCCGTGGCGCTGACCCACACCAGCAGGAAACCGGCCACGCCGATCAGCGCCGTCGCCAGGAACACCCAGCGCCAGCCCGCCACCTCCACCAGCCAGCCTGCCGCCAGCGGCCCGAAGGCCAGGCCGATGCCAAACGTGGTGCCGAGCAGGCTGAACACACGTGTACGGATCGGGCCGTGGAAGGTCTGTGCCAGCGAGGACATGGCGCCCGCGAAGGCGGCTGCGCCGCCCAGCCCTTGCGCCAGGCGCAGCCCGTCGATCCAGCCGACCGTCGGCGCCAGCGGGATTAAGAACGTTATCAGCACGAATAGCGCCAGGCCGACCAGCCACACGCGCTTGCGGCCATAGGTGTCGGTCAGGCTGCCGGCCGCCATCATGGCGCTACCGTAGGTCAGGATGTAGCCGTTGACCACCCAGTTCAGTTGCACCGCCGTCCCGCCCAGTTCCTGACTGATGGACGGCAGCACGACGGCCGGCCCGGTGAAGCACAGCGGGATCAGGATGCCCGTAAGGCAGGCGGCAAGCAGTTGCAGCCAGTCGCGTCCGGTGGTACCGCTTGTGGCGGTCAGAGCTTGTGTCATGGGAAATATCCGCAAAGAGTCATTAGAGGGTCAGGCAGGCGTCCCATACTCGAAAGCCAAGACAGCCGCATCCAACCTGTGCAGCCGTCAGCGTAAGTGCGGGCTCGATTAAGAAAAATGGGCTAAGGTTCCGAACATATCGGACAAATTTTCTTAGAACGGTGAAGAATGGACTCCCTCAATGGCATAGCGTTCTTCGTGCAGGCGGCGGAAGCCCGTAGCTTTTCGGAAGCCGGGCGCGTGCTCGGCGTCTCGTCTTCCGCCGTGGGCAAGAGCGTGGCCCGGCTGGAGGAGCGGCTGGGCGTGCGCCTGCTCCACCGCAGCACGCGCAGTATCACGCTGACCGCCGAGGGCACGCTGTTCCTGGAGCGTTGCCGGCGCATCCTCTGCGAGGTCGAGGCGGCGGAATTGGAACTGTCGGAAACCCGGCAGGCGCCCCAAGGCAAGCTGCGCGTGAGCATGCCGCTGGTAGGCAGCTTGGTCATGCCGGCGCTGACGGCCTTCATGCACCGCTACCCCGCCATCGAACTGGACGTGGATTTCTCGGATCGGATGGTCGATGTAATCGAGGACGGATTCGATGCCGTCATTCGCACCGGAGAACCGACTGATTCCCGGTTGATGTCCCGTGCACTGGGCACCTTCAAGCTGCTGCTAGTTGCCTCGCCCCGGTACTTCGCCGCCCGCGGCACTCCGCGCGAGCCCGCCGGCCTGACGGGCCACGCCTGCCTGCAACATAAGTTCCCGAGTACCGGCAAGTTCGAGTCGTGGCCCTTGCGCAGGCCGGAGGGCGAGGCAGAACCCGTCCTCTTGGCCTCGATGGTATGCAACACCACCGAGGCCCTGTTTCACGTCGCCCGCGATGGCCTTGGAATCGCCTGCCTGCCGGACTTCATGGTGCGTGATGCCATTGCGGCCGGCGAACTGGTGACGGTGCTGGACGACTTCAACCAGCATCAGGGCACCTTCCGCATGCTTTGGCCATCGAGCAAGCACCGGGCGCCGAAGCTGCGCGCATTCATCGACTTCATGGGCGCGGAGCTTTTCAAAACTTGATCCGGACTGGGCCACGTAAGCGCCGATGCCCATCACCTGCGCCTATCCAGGAACTTCGACGCGATGCGCTGACGCCTGCCGCGTCTGCTAAAGCATCAGTGCGATCCCCAGGCCCACGGCAACCGTCAGCGTGCCGTCAACGCACTTTGCGAAAGTCAGATAGGCACCCACTGATGTGGCAACAGATTGCCCAATCTCACTCGCGCGCTGAGTTGGCAGGCGCGTGAGGACATCCTTCAAATAGGCATACGGATCATGCCCGTTGAGCCGCGCAGACTGGATCAAGCTCATGATCGCTGCCGCCCGTTTGCCGCTGCGCAACGAACCCGCAAAGAGCCAGTTCTTGCGCCCAAGTGCCCACGGACGGATCTGGTTGTCGGGTAGTCAGACGCGGTTACCCGCGTCCAACCCCCTAAGAACCGTGCATGCGAGTTTCCCAGCACACGGCTCAAGCCTCTACAAAGGCACTGTTAAGTACCCAGCTA
>NZ_SOPU01000037.1:0-37991 GCF_004402115.1 Pseudomonas sp. F01002
GGCTAGTGGGCTGAGGTTTTTCAGGGCTTGGACGAGCATGGCGGCACTCCGGTCGGTGAAAGGCGATGGAGTGATTTAAGGCCTGGAGCGGGAGGGTTGGCTACTGTCAGAAATAACAGGTTGGCGTAGATTTACGACGAGTGGTCAGTAGAGTGAGCAGCTTCAATAATCGTTTTTGTAGACAGAGGTTTTAAATAATCCAGGCACTTAAAAATAAAGTTCCCTATGTCGTGCCTTGTCGTGAATGATTAACTCCTCCGTTTATCACGATATAGCCGCTATAAAGCTTGCAATGAGCTATCCGTAATTGTTCCCGAAAAAGTTGTCTCTACCGGTCCGATGAGAAAGACAGGTCCCACGCCATCCCATTGAACCGTTACGGTTCCACCGTCACATTCAACCTCAACGGAATGGTCTAACAAACCACGACGAATTCCGTTAACAGCGGCGCCACAAGAGCAGGAACCTGAGCCGAGCGGAATACCTCCCCAGCGCTCCCAAATGCGCAACCGAATATGCTTTCGGTTAATGATCTGGACGAAATGCACGTTCGTCCTGAGGGGGAATAGGGGATGGGTTTCGATTGTCGGGCCGATTGTCGCTATATCAAGGGCTGTTAGATCATCCACAAAATAGGTGCAGTGAGGATTTCCCATGCTGCAAGCTGTTGGGTCACCAGCAAGAGGCAAAGCAGCAGTGTCCAGTTCCAGAGCCAGGGGAATATCTGACCAGCTGAAGAGCGGTTCCCCCATGTTGACGGCAATTGCGCCGGTAGAGGTTCGTTCGCAAGTGAGTAGACCACGGTTGGTTCGGAGCGCTATCGAAGTGGTATTTGATTCGCGCATCAGCATATCCGCGGCACCCCGCGTTGCACTGCCACAAACGTCCAGCGTGGAGCCATCTGCATTCCAAAACATCAAACGCGCATCTGCATCATCGCAATCGAGCACCACCGCGAGTTGATTGAATCCGACTCCTCGGTTCCGATCACCCATTCGCCGAGCCAGGGTACTTGTCATTGGATTGGCCGCGTTTCGCGAGTCCACAATAACGAAGTCATCGCCATTGGCGTGCATTTTATGAAAGCTCAGCGGCATAAATAGATCCTGACGGAATTGACGTTTAAAGGCGATTTAGCCCCAATTCGGTGTTCTGATCCGTATTTTCCTGCGCTATCTGCATCTGTAACGCGCACAGCCACCGGCTCACAATAACGGCACGCTCCACAGTCACGTTAGCCACTGCACCGCAAACTCATAATGTAGGAGGCCCAATGGGCAAGATGGCGATTTTCCTGGGTGGATTTCTGGTGTTAACCATTTTGATTGGTGCCCTAGCCACGATCTCTCCCGCTTAGTCCTTTCTGCGATCAAACATCCTCCCGCCAGCGCCGCGCCTGAACGACCAGCGCCGGCGCAAAGTGCAGCACGACCATTCGAACCAGGTGATGGGTCAGGATGAACACCACGTTCAGCCCGCCACTAAAGGCGACGAGGGCGATGGTTTCGATGGCGCCAGGCATGTAAATCGAACACGGCGGCGAGTGCGCCCGGATACACGGCTAACACGGAGTCCTTCGGGTTCCATCCCGATACTCTGAGCAGCCACAAACCGGCCACGGTGCTCTGGACCATCAAGCCCAGCAGCATGAAGCCAGGCTGGGCAACATGGCGGCCGTCGTTTGGCTGTTCCACGAGGTGAACATCAGACCGGTCGCGATCCCCAACACGATTTGCACGTAGCCAAGGCTGAAGGGCAGCGTGGGGGAAAAACGCAAATTGCTGGCGATCAACGTGGTGGCGAGTATCGAACCCAGCAACAGGCCATGGGGCATTCCGGCGTATTGCAGCGCGGTGCCGACGCCGGTGGCGATCAGCAAACACAGGAGGGTTTTCATGGTGTTGATGAGTCTTCCTTGATTCTTGTTGAACCCAACGCTTGCATCCGGGCCACGCACGTTTTCCCATCTGACGGCGTGAAGCGTCAAGTGACAAAAAGCACAACGCCTCCACAGTGGGAGGCGTTGCAGTTTCAGCACTACCGCTCGTGTTACTTAACGTCGAAGCGATCCAGGTCCATCACTTTGGCCCAGGCTGCGACGAAGTCTTTCACGAACTTCTCCTGCGCATCAGCGGTTGCATAGACTTCCGCCAACGCACGCAGCTGCGCATTTGAGCCGAAGACAAGGTCGACACGGGTGCCTGTCCACTTCACTTCGCCGGTTTTGCGATCGCGCCCTTCAAACTCCTCGTTAGCGTCCGAAACCGGTTTCCATTCCACGCCCATATCCAGCAGGTTTTTGAAGAAGTCGTTGGTCAACGCTTCCGGCTGCTGGGTGAACACACCGTGTCTGGTTTGCCCGACGTTGGTGTTCAGCACGCGCATGCCGCCAATGAGCGCGGTCATTTCCGGCGCGGTGAGGCTCAGCAGTTGCGCCTTGTCGATCAACAGCTGCTCGGCCGCTACGCTGTATCTGCCTTTGAGGTAGTTGCGGAAACCATCGGCGATGGGTTCGAGGAAGCCGAAAGACTCCACGTCAGTCTGCTCTTGGGAGGCGTCCATCCGTCCTGGTGTGAACGGCACTGTCACGGTTTGACCGGCATTTTTCGCTGCCTGTTCGACGCCGGCGTTACCGGCCAGCACGATCAGGTCTGCCAGCGAGATCTTCTTGCCGCTGTTGTTGAATTCGCTCTGGATACCCTCGAGTTTCGCCAGCACGTTCGCCAATTGCTCAGGCTGGTTGGCCTGCCAGAACTTCTGCGGGGCCAGACGCAGGCGCGCACCGTTGGCGCCGCCGCGTTTGTCGGAGCCGCGGAAGGTCGAAGCCGCCGCCCAAGCCGTTGATACAAGCTGCGAGACGGTCAGGCCCGAGGCGAGGAGTTTGCTCTTGAGTGCGGCGACGTCACTGTCGTTGACCAGGGCATGGTCGACCGCTGGAATCGGGTCTTGCCACAGCAATTCTTCGCTCGGGATTTCCGGGCCAAGGTAGCGGGAGAGGGGACCCATGTCGCGGTGGATCAGCTTGAACCAGGCGCGGGCGAACGCGTCGGCCAACTGGTCTGGATTGGCCAGGAAGCGCCGCGAAATCGGTTCATAGATCGGGTCGAATCGCAGCGACAGGTCGGTGGTCAGCATGGTCGGATTACGACGCTTGGAAGGGTCGTGAGCATCCGGAATGATGCCGGCCCCGGCGCCGTTTTTCGGTATCCACTGGTTCGCACCGGCCGGGCTTTTGCTCAGCTCCCACTCGAAGCCGAACAGGTTTTCCAGATAGTTGTTGCTCCACCGGGTGGGCGTGGTGGTCCAGGTTACTTCCAGGCCGCTGGTGATGGTGTCAGGGCCCTTGCCGGTGCCGAAGCTGTTCTTCCAGCCAAAGCCTTGGGCTTCGAGGCCAGCGGCTTCGGGCTCGGCGCCGACGTTGTCGGCAGGTCCGGCGCCGTGGGTCTTGCCGAAGGCGTGGCCGCCGGCGATCAGTGCCACGGTTTCTTCGTCATTCATTGCCATGCGCGCGAAGGTTTCGCGAATGTCCTTCCCGGCCGCGACCGGGTCGGGGTTGCCTTCCGGGCCTTCCGGATTGACGTAGATCAGGCCCATTTGCACGGCGGCGAGCGGGTTTTCCAGGAAGCGCCCCTGGTCGGTGCGGCTCTCCTCATTTTCCCCCGGCTCAGCAACGAGTGGTCCTTCGCCGGGCTCTTGCATGGGTTCCTTGTGTTTGCCGTAGCGGGTGTCGCCGCCCAGCCATTTGTTTTCCGAGCCCCAGTAGACGTCCTCATCCGGTTCCCAAACGTCCGGACGGCCACCGGAAAAACCAAAGGTCTTGAAGCCCATGGACTCCAGCGCGACGTTGCCGGTAAGGACGATCAGATCTGCCCAGGAAATTTTACGACCGTACTTTTGCTTGATCGGCCAGAGCAGCCGGCGTGCCTTGTCGAGGCTGACGTTGTCCGGCCAACTGTTGAGCGGCGCGAAGCGTTGCTGACCGGAACCGGCGCCACCACGACCGTCACCGGTGCGGTACGTACCGGCGGCGTGCCAGGCCATACGAATGAAGAGTGGCCCGTAGTGACCGAAGTCCGCCGGCCACCAGTCCTGGGAGTCGGTCATCAACGCAGTCAGGTCGCTTTTGACCGCTTCAAAGTCCAGGCTTTTGAATGCTTCGGCATAGTTGAAGCCCTCGTCCATGGGGTCGGACAGGGACGAGTGCTGATGGAGGATCTTCAGATTCAGTTGGTTCGGCCACCAATCGCGGTTTGTCGTGCCACCGCCAGCGGCGCTAATGAACGGGCATTTCGATTCGTTTGCCATGTGTGAGCTACCTTTGGTCGTATTCATCCGGCTATCCGGCCCAGCGTGGGCGTTAAATAGCAACGAGCGAAACCAATGACACAGGCTGCAGGGCCAGCAGTTTGATCAACTGATTGTTTTGATCACACGGGAATTCTGAACAGCGGCAATCGAGTTGCCTGCACGGTGGCCTACGGCAGGTTTAGTCAGGCTTCTGACCCATTCCTATCTCCTTATCAGCTCTTGACCGGCCAGCTTAGGGGGCCGGCGCTCGAGTAAGGTTAGACCCCAGTTGGGAAGTCAGCTAATAGGGGGAGTATTAGGTCGTGATAGGCAGAGTCTTTTACTGGTATCAGGGAGTTTTTCTCGGCAACGTTGGGGCCTCATCGCGGGCAACCACGCTCCTATAGGAGTAGAGCTTGCTCGCGATGAGGCCATCACAAACACAGAAGCTTTCACAGCTGTGTGCTATTTACCGCTAAACATCGCCGGCCTGCGCTCTGCGAAGGCAGTTAGCCCTTCAGTGAAATCGGCGCTTTCGCAGGCCTGTCGCCGCAGTTCCGCAATCTGCTCCATCGCCTGCACGGGCATTGGTTGCAGGTCTTCCAGAATGCGCAATTGTTCCTTCACCGCCGCAATGGCCAGCGGCGCTTTGGCGGCGATGCCTTGGGCCAATTCGAGCGCGGTCGATTCCAGCGCATCGCTGTCGACCAGCCTGTTCACCAAACCAAACCTTTCAGCCCGTTCGGCATCCAGTTTCTGCGCCGTGAAGAACATTTCCTTCAGCACGTGGATCGGTAAATTGTTGAAGAACCGCAACAACCCGCTGGTGGTGTAGGGCAGGCCGATGTTTGCCGGAGTCATCGCGAAGCTTGCACTGTGGTCGGCAACGACCAGGTCGCAGCTCATGGCCAGGTCGACCGCTCCACCCCAGACCGAGCCGGAAATCAGGGCGATCACCACGCCGGGGTAGGCGCGGATGCGGCGCAATACCTGTTCGAGGGGTTTGCCGTAGGCAATCGGGTCGCGGTCGTGTTGCAGTTCGCGTATGTCGTGGCCGGCGCTCCATACCGGCTGGCCCACTTCGCTGCCGAGTATCACCACGGGGATGCGTTGGGAGGCGAGGGTGGTGAGGCTTTCGTCGAGGGATGCCAGCAACTGCGCGCTGAGGGCGTTGCGGTGGGAGGCGTTGCTGAACACCACCCGCGCGATGCGTTCATCGACGATGTTGACGGTCACGGTGGCGGAGGAGGTCGGGTTCATTGGGCGGTTCCTGTTGATTGTGCGGGCGAATCGTCGGTGTCCTGAAACACGACCTTGGCGGCGAGCAGTGCGTTGATCGATGCGGCATCGAAACCGACTTCGCGCAGGACTTCGATGGTGTGTTCGCCCAGGAGCGGCGGCGGGCGGCTGGCGGCGCCGTCAGTAGCGCTAAACACCGGTGTCACCACCTGACGCAATGCGCCCAGTGTCGGGTGCGTGAGTGTCTCGGTCAGTTGGCTGTGCAGCACTTGCGGGTCGTCGAACACTTCGTCGAGCGTGTTGATCGGACCGGCGGGTAATCCTGCCTCGACGAACAGCGTGGTCCATTCGAGTTTGCTGCGGGTTCTCAAGCGGCTTTCCAGAATCTCCCGCAACTCGTCACGCCGTTCGACTCGTGCTTCGTTGGTGGCAAATCGCGGGTCATCCGGCAACTCAGGCAAATCGAGCAGCACGCACAAACGCCCCCACATGGCCGAGGTGATCGGCGCCAGATTGAGCGGGCCGTCCAGCGTCTGGAACACACCGTAAGGCGCAATCACCGAATGCGCATTGCCGGTACGACGCGGCACATCACCCAAGCTGAGATAGCGCTGACCGTGCACACTCAACAGCCCGACCAGGCTGGCCAGCAACGACGTGCTGACGTGCTGGCCTTGCCCGGTCGTCGAGCGTTCCAGCAGGGCCGCCAATACCGCCGTCACCAGCCACATGCCCGAGGTCAAATCGCCGATGGCGGTGCCGGTACGCGTCGGGTCGCCATCGACGAAACCGGTCAGGCTCATCAGTCCCGAATAACCCTGGGCAATCTGGTCGAAACCCGGCCAACTGCTCATCGGCCCGTCCGTGCCAAAGGCGTTGATGCTGCCCATGATCAGTCGCGGATTGCGGGCGCTGAGCACGTCATAGCCCAGGCCCATGCTGTCGAGGGTGCCGGGTTTGAAGTTCTCGATGACGACGTCGGCGTCATCGATCAGGCGCTGGATCGTGGCCAATCCCTGGGGATTGCGGAAGTCGATGCACAGGCCGCGCTTGTTGCGGTTGCACGACAGGTAGTAAGTGCTTACGCCCCGGTCGAACGGGCCCCAGGTGCGGCTCATGTCGCCGGTCGGGCCGGGCTCGACCTTGATCACATCGGCACCGAGGTCCGCCAGCACCATGGTGCAGAAAGGCCCCGACAGTGCGCGACTCAGATCAACAATCTTCACGCCTTGCAACGCTTGCATAGGGTTCTCCAATGAATGTTCAGGTGCGCGTTATTGCGGCAAGGTTTGATCACGGGTTTCGACGGCAAACGGCAGGATCAGAATGCCGACCACAAAGGCCGCGGCCGTCCAGGCGATGGGCGCGCCGAGCGAGCCGTACCAGTGAATCGCAGCGGCCAGCAGGAAGTTGACGCCCGCGCCGATAAAGCGGCCGACCGAGGCATTGAAGGCGAAGGCCGTGGCGCGGATGCGGGTCGGATACTGCTCGGGCAGCCAGAGCGAGAAAATCGCGAAGTTGCCGCCGAAGAAGCCGAGGAATACCAGCGACACCATGAACAGATGAAGGCCATCGTCCATGTAGAACACCCAGCCGAACGCGACGATGATCGATGCCGCCATGCCGGCGAAATAGATCCCCAGCGCAACCCGTCGACCCAGTCGTTCGGCCAGCCAGGGCGCCACGAGGCAACCCAGAATCGTGCTGAGCGACAGCACCGCCGCACCGATGGAGGCGAGGTGCACCGCGCCGACTTGATCGATACCCGCCTGGGTGGCCAGCGTGACGACGGCCGTCGCTTCGTACACCGAGCCGGCCCACAAACCAACGATGGCGACCCCGACCAATAAAGAGCTGGTCAGCGTGCGGCGCCGAAAGGCCGGGGCAAAGATTTCCCACCACGACGCGAGGGTTGCAGGCTTCAACTCGGGGGTTTTGAGGTTGAGCGCAGCGTTGCGCACCTGGCCAGGCTCTTTCACTTTCAGCGCGGTATAGATCGCAATGAACGCCGGGAACAGGCCGCAGAGAAACATCACGCGCCAGCCATAGGTGGCGCCAACGGTGTAGTTCAGCAGCGCGGCAATGAAGAAGCCAAAGTAATAGCCGGTTTGCAGATAACCCGCGCCCATCTTGCGCCGGTCTTCCGGCCAGCTTTCGGCCACATAGGTGCCGGCGAGTGCCCACTCGCCGCCGACGCCGATCCCGGCGATCAGTCGGAACGCCGCGAGCTGCCAGATGTTCTCCGAGAACGCCGCCGCACCGGTAAACAGCGAGTAGACCAGGATGCTGGCGGCCAGCATCTTCACCCGGCCAAAGCGGTCGGCGAGCGGTCCCCAGATGAACGACATCCCCCAGCCGATCAGAAACAGCCCGAACGTGATCGACCCATACATGGCGATGTTGGTGGCGGTGGGCTCAATGCCCGAGGCGGGCAGCAGCTCGGTCAGGGCAGGAATCAGAACCAGGGCGAAGATCACCGAATCCACCCCATCCAGAACCCATCCTACGTAGACCGTCCAGAAGCCACGAATCTGCTCGCGGGTCAGGGGCGTTTTGATGGGCTTCACGCCCGTTGCTGATGCTGTTAATGCTCTAGACATTAAGATCTCCCATTGACCTTGATCAGGCCTATAGAAGCGCTGCTTGCCGGTGACGGCCGTTGGCGCTTCGTTTGTTGTGAGACGAGTCTAGGCGTCGTATCTCATAAGCTTCAAATATGATATTCCTCTGCTTCCATCGGAAAGTTATATGGCTTTGGAGGGATGCATGGACCTGCGCCAGTTGCGGTATTTCATCAAAGTCGTCGAGTGCGGCAACATCACTCGGGCCAGCGAAGCGCTGCATATCGCGCAGCCCGCGATCAGCCAGCAGATGCGTAATCTGGAACTGGACATGGACATGCAACTGCTCGAGCGCAGCGTGCAGGGTGTCGTGCCGACCGCGGCCGGGCAGACGTTGTATCGGCATGCCATCGAACTGCTGCGCCAGGCCGACGGCACCCAGGAACTGCTGCGTCAGGACGCCGAATTCCCGCAGGGCAAAGTGTCGGTGGGCATGCCGTCTAGTACCGCCCGCATGTTGGCGATTCCGCTCGCACGCACGATTCGCAGTCGCTATCCGGGTATCAAACTGGAGTTGATCGATGCACCGAGCGCCGACCTGGGGCGCCTGATCACGGTGGGGCGGGTGGCGCTGGCGGTGAATGTCGATGCGGTCGAAACCCGTGGCATGGCCATGCAGCGGCTGTTCACCGAAACGCTGTACCTGGTGGCGTGGCCCGAGTTTTCATTACCGGATGGACCGGTGTCGATCGAGGCGTTGGCGAAGATGCCGCTGGTGCTGCCCTGTGCGCCGAACACGATTCGCAGCCGGGTCGAGTCGGCCTTCCAGGAGGCTGGCCTGCACTGTGAGGTTGAGTTCGAGGCCAACTCCACGGACCTGCTGTTCTCGGCTGTCCTGGCCAAACTGGGCGTGACAATCCTGCCGTGGGCGGCCGCCCATGTTGAACTTGAGCAACACAGGCTCAAACTGGCCAGGATCGATCATCGACTGTTTACCCGTGATCTTTCGCTGTGCTGGCATGACACGGTCGTCGAGAGCAACGCGGTGCAAAAGGTCAAAGCGACCATTTTTGAACTGTTCGAGGAATTTGGCCGGCAGTCGGGGTGGGCGGCTGCGTAGTGACGAGCCCGATTGCGCTGCGGATTGTTTGACGAGGGAGCAACCGTTCTAATTCACCCGATAAGAAAAACCGATACCCGCTTAAGGATTTCCCAGAGGCGGGGCAGGCACCTGCGGCTTTAGAGTCACGCCCAACATTCGAATGTCGGGCGGCCTTATGGCCAGCAACCCTTCCCAAGCATGTCGGAATTTCTACAAAAATAAGAAGGTGAAAGCATGAGTAACGAAACGGTCGATATCAAAGCGTGGATCGACAACCGGCCGGTTGCCCGATACCAGTGGCTCATCATGAGCCTGTGTTTCTTCATTGTTCTGTTCGATGGCTTCGACGTCGCGGTCATGGGGTTTATTGCCCCTTCGCTGATTCAGGAGTGGGGGCTTTCCAAAGCGGCGTTTGGACCGGTGATGAGCGCCGGCATGGTCGGTCTGGCCATCGGTGCCTTGACGGCTGGCCCGTACGCCGACCGCTTGGGTCGCAAGAAGGTTCTGCTGTTTGCCGTGACCGGTTTCAGCGTACTGAGCCTGGCGTGTGCGTTTGCCCGCAATCCTTATGAACTGGCGGCCTTGCGCTTGTTGACTGGCGTGGCGCTGGGCGCCGCGCTGCCCAACACCACCACGCTGCTGTCCGAGTATTTGCCTGAGCGCAATCGTTCGCTGTTCATCACCATTATGTTCACCGGATTCAACATGGGCTCGGGGATGGGCGGTTTGCTCGCTGCCTGGCTGATTCCGAGTCACGGCTGGCAATCGGTGCTGCTCGCCGGAGGGATTCTGCCGCTGGTGCTGCTGCCATTCCTCTGGCTGCTGTTGCCCGAGTCGGCACGATTTCTGGCGGCTCGCAATGCGCCGGCCAGCCAGATCGCCAAGGTGCTGAACAAGTTGGGCGGGACCTTCACGGCCGCCACGAAATTCATCATGACGGAACCCCAGACTCAGCAAAAAGCGCCGTTGAGCATGCTGTTCACCGAGTCCTATCGGTTCGGCACCCTCGCGCTCTGGTTGACCTACTTCATGGGCCTGCTGGTGATCTACCTGACCATGGGCTGGATGCCGACGTTGTTGCGCGAAGGCGGTTTGTCCATCGAACGGGCGGCCACCATCACCGGCCTGTTCCAGATCGGCGGCACCGTCGGCGCGATCGTGGTCGGCTGGGCCATGGACCGGCGTAATCCGAACACGGTCATTGCCACCTCTTATGCCCTGGGCGGCGCGTTTATTCTGCTGCTGGGGGCCTTCAGCCTGGAGTCGAGCCTATTGGCCTTTGGCGTGATTGCCGCGGGTTTCTGCATGAGCGGTGCGCAGACCGGTCTCAACGCGTTTGCGCCCGGTTACTACCCGACCGATTTCCGCGCCACCGGTGTGAGCTGGATGCTCGGCATCGGCCGCTTCGGGGCTATCTTTGGTTCTCTCATCGGCGGTGCGGTGCTCAGCCTCGGGCTGGAGCTGCCGTTGCTCTTCGCTATGTTGGGCTTGCCGGCCTTCATCGCGGCACTGGCGATCCTGGCCAACGGTCATGCGCGGCGCCGGGTCAGTCAGACATTGCTGACACAATAATCTTTTTCGAACAAAGGAACTCGTCATGGCACGCATCATCGGTGGCCTCGCTGTATCTCACACTCCCACGATCGGCTTCGCGGTCGATCACGATAAACAGAATGAGGCGGCCTGGGCGCCGATTTTCGAAGGCTTCGAACCGATCAAGGTCTGGTTGAAGGAGCAGCAACCGGATGTGTTGTTCTACATCTTCAATGACCATGTGACGTCGTTTTTCTTCGACCACTACGGCGCGTTTTCCCTTGGGGTCGACGAGCGTTACGAGGTCGCCGACGAGGGCGGCAATCCACGCTCGCTGCCTTCGATCGGCGGGCATGCGGCGCTGTCGCGGCACATCGGCGAAAGCCTGATGGCCGACGAATTCGACATGAGCTTCTTCCGTGACAAGCCGCTGGATCACGGCTTCTTCTCGCCGATGTCGGCGCTGTTGCCTTGCACACCTGACTGGCCGGTGGAGATCGTGCCGCTTCAAGTCGGCGTGCTGCAATTCCCGGTGCCTAGCGCGTTGCGTTGCTACAAATTGGGGCTGGCCTTGCGCCGGGCGATTGAAAGCTACCCCGAAGACCTGAAGGTGGCCATCGTCGCCACCGGTGGCGTGTCCCATCAGGTGCATGGCGAGCGGTGCGGTTTCAACAACCCGCAGTGGGATGAGCAGTTCATTGATTTGCTGGTCAACGACCCGGTGCGCCTGACCGAAATGACCTTGGCCGAGTACGCCACCCTCGGCGGCCTGGAAGGTTCGGAGGTGATCACCTGGCTGATCATGCGCGGCGCGTTGTCGGCCACGGTGAAAAACCTGCATCAGGACTACTACCTGCCGTCGATGACCGGCATTGCAACCTTGCTGTTGGAGAATCAGGACCGGCCCGTTCCTGCCGAGGTCAACGCACGGCACTTGCAGCATATGCAGCACCAGTTGGCCGGCATCGAGAAACTCGAGGGGACGTATCCGTTCACGCTGGAACGCAGCGCCAAGGGGTATCGCCTCAACAAATTTCTGCACCGCATGATCGAACCCAAGTGGCGTCAGCGCTTTCTCGAGGCGCCCGAAGCGCTGTTCGATGAAGGCGGGCTGAGCGACGAGGAACGCGATCTGCTGCGACGTCGCGACTGGCGTGGGTTGATTCATTACGGAGCGATCTTCTTCGTCCTGGAAAAACTCGCTGCGGTCCTAGGGATTCCCAATCTGCAGGTCTACGCGGCGATGCGCGGGCAAAGTCTGGAGGAGTTCATGAAAACCAGAAATCAGCAGGTGCTGTACTCGGTGGCGGGCAAAGCCCATCGCTGATCATTCGGGGCTCAACGCTCCAACAGTCTTGGGCGGCTCATTCTGAGCCGCCATCGCAACGAATTTGATTGACCTCACTGTGCCCGGCACTTCCGGGCGCAGGGCATTTCTTTACCCAAAAATCGGAAAACAATAACAATGAAAATCACCGTTAATCCTCGAATCCTCTTTACGCTGGCCGTCGTTTGCGCGCTTCCTGTGGAGGGCTCGGCCGCAGGTTTTCTGGACGATGCCAGCGCGAACCTGAACCTGCGCAACTTCTACATCAACCGCAATTTCACCAACCCGGCCTACCCACAGGGCAAGGCCGAGGAGTGGACCCAGAGCTTCATCCTCGACATCAGGTCCGGTTTCACTCAAGGCCCGGTTGGCTTCGGGGTGGATGCGTTGGGGCTGTACTCGGTGAAGCTCGACGGCGGCAAAGGCACGGGCGGTACGCAACTGTTGCCGATCGACGGCGACGGGCGTCCTGCCGACGACTTCGGCCGATTGGCGGTGGCCGGGAAAATGAAAGTAGGGAAAACCGAATTGAAGGTCGGTGAATGGATGCCTGTGCTGCCGATCCTGCGTTCCGACGATGGCCGTTCACTGCCGCAAACTTTTCAGGGCGGGCAAATCACCTCGCAAGATATCGATGGCCTGACGCTGTACGGCGGTCAGTTCCGCCAGAACAGCCCGCGCAACGACTCGAGCATGGAAGACATGTTCATGCAGGGCAAAACGGCGTTCACCTCTGATCGTTTCAACTTCGTCGGCGGGGAATACAGTTTCAACGAAAAACGCACGATGATCGGTGTGTGGAATGCTGAGCTCAAAGACATTTACCAGCAGCAGTATCTGCAACTGGTCCACAGTCAGCCGCTCGGCGCCTGGACCCTCGGCGCGAATCTGGGCTACTTCTGGGGCCGCGAGGACGGCAGCGCCCGCGCCGGCGACCTGGACAACCGAACCTTCTCGGCGCTGCTGTCGGCCCGTTATGGCGGCAACACGTTCTACGTCGGCTTGCAGAAACTCAGCGGCGATAATGCGTGGATGCGGGTCAACGGCACCAGCGGCGGCACCCTGGCCAACGACAGCTACAACAACAGCTACGACAACGCCCGGGAGAAATCCTGGCAGCTGCGTCATGACTACAACTTCGTCGCCCTCGGTGTGCCTGGCCTGACCCTGATGAACCGCTATATCAGCGGTGACAACGTGCACGTCGGGGCGGTCAGCGATGGCAAGGAATGGGGCCGTGAATCGGAGCTGGCTTACACGGTGCAGAGCGGCACCTTCAAGAGCCTCAACATGCGCCTGCGTAACTCCAGCATCCGCCGCGATTACAGCACCAACGAGTTCGACGAAAACCGCTTGATCGTCAGCTATCCATTGCGCTTGCTCTAAAGCCATAACGCCAGCTGCTACATAGCGGATTGCTCACGGATCACCCGACGAATCATGTCCATCAGGGCTTGAGCCACCGGTGAGTGCAGGCAGCCGTTGCGGTAGGTCAGGCCGATGGCCCGGGTGGTCTGTTTCAGTACCAGCGGCAGGATGCACAGCTCGCCGGAGGCAATCTCCTGTTCGAGCTGGTGAGCGGACACCGCCGCGAGCATGTCCGAGCGCAGCAACAGGCCGCGAATGATCGCCATGTCACCGCTTTCCACCACCGGCCGCGGCGCCGCGATGCCGAACCCGGAGAAACACTCATCGAGCATTTGACGGGCCGGGGAACCGGCGCGGGGCAGCACCCATTGGGCACCGCTGAGTTCGTCGTGCAGGTCGGTTTTCGCGTAAAGCGGGTGACCACGTCGTGCCAGTACCACCATTTCTTCCGTGAGCAGTGACTCGCCGACGAGATCGCTGGCATAGGCCGCCGAGCGCAACGCGCCGAAAATGAAATCCACATCGCCGGCGCGCAATTCGGTCGCGAGCAGATCGAAAGGGCTCTCGTTGGTGATCACCTGGATACCCGGATGCTCGGCCATCAGGCGCACGATGGCTTCGGGCAATATCCGCGTGCGGCCCAGGGGCAGGGCGCCGACCTGCACCACGCCTTGCAGGGCGCCGCGGATGGCGGTGATGTCAGTCTCGATGTGGCGCAATTCGTTCAGCGCCCGGCGGATCGGGAACAGGATTTCATGGCTGGCACGGGTCGGCTGCAACCCGCGAGGCGTACGTTCAAACAGCGTCTGACCACAGCCACTTTCCAGCACCTTGAGGGTCGAGCTGACGGCGGGTTGGCTCAGCCCGAGGAGACTGGCCACGGTCTGCATGTGATGGGTTTCACAGAGTTTGACGAACACTTGCAGGCGCCGGGCCTGGAATAGATAAAGCGGCTCGACCGCCTGTTTTTCCCCACCACCCAACAGCTTCGGCACGGTGTCCAGTTCTGCCAGCACGCGCCGTGCCCGGGGCAACAGTCGCTCGCCAAAGTCGGTCAATCGCATACCGTTGGCGTGCCGTTCGAACAAGGGCACGTCAAGCCGGGCCTCCAGTTCGGAAATCGACCGGGTCACCACCGACTGAGCGCGAAACAGGGCGACAGAGGCTTTGGAAACGCTCCCATGATCGGCCACCCGGACGAAGGCCCGCACGTGCATCAGGCTGGGAAGTTCACTGGGTTCCATGGGGCTCATGCTCTGAAGGTCCGCGTTTGAGCCGGACTATGCCTTTGCCCTGATGGGGTGGCAATAAAAAAAACGCATACCTCGAACACTCGAACGCATTACTCCGGTGGTGTGTGCGGGTGCGATGCTCTTTCGAAACGCAGGAGGAGCACCCGCAATGATCGAGTCACCGAAAAACGCGCTGGTCGTCAGCGCACACTCTGCCGATTTCGTCTGGCGTGCGGGCGGTGCCATCGCGCTGCATACGCAGCAGGGATACGCCGTGCACATCGTCTGTCTGTCCTTCGGCGAGCGCGGCGAGTCCGCCAAGCTGTGGCGCAAGGGCGACATGAGCGAAGAGAAAGTCAAAGCCGCGCGCCGCGAGGAAGCCCAGGCCGCCGCCGATATTCTGGGCGCCAGCGTCGAGTTCTTCGACATCGGCGACTACCCGATGCGCGCCGATAAAGAAACGCTGTTTCGCCTGGCCGATGTGTTTCGCAAGGTCCAGCCGGAATTCGTCCTCAGCCACTCGCTGAAAGATCCCTACAACTACGATCACCCACTGGCGATGAACCTGACGCAAGAGGCGCGCATCATCGCCCAGGCCGAAGGCTACAAACCGGGCGAGAAGATCGTTGGCGCACCGCCGGTGTACAGCTTCGAACCGCACCAGCCCGAGCAGTGCGAATGGCGCCCGGATGTGCTGCTGGACATCACCGAGGTCTGGGACAAGAAGTACGCCGCCATCCAGTGCATGGCCGGCCAGGAACATCTCTGGGAGTACTACACCCGCGTCGCCCTGCAACGCGGCGTGCAAGCCAAGCGCAACGTCGGCATCACCTCCGGCCGTAACATCGTTTATGCCGAGGGCTACCAAAGCATCTTCCCGCGCGTGACGGAGAATCTGGCATGAGCGAACTGATCGGAAAAACCGGCATCGTGGTCCGCAACATTGACAGGGCCGAGGCTGCGCTAGTCGATGAGCTGAGTCGCTACGGTGTCGCCACCATTCATGAAGCGCAGGGGCGCAAAGGCCTGCTGACGTCGTCGATCACGCCGATTCAGCAGGGGACCGTGATCAGTGGTTCGGCGGTCACGGTGCTGGTAGCCCCCGGCGATAACTGGATGTTCCATGTGGCCGTCGAGCAATGTCGCCCGGGCGATATTCTGGTGGTTGCCCCGAGCTCGCCGTGTACCGATGGCTACTTCGGTGATCTGTTGGCGACCTCGCTCAAGGCGCACGGTGTGCGCGCGCTGGTGATCGATGCTGGCGTGCGGGACACCCATACGCTGCGGGAAATGGGCTTCCCGGTCTGGTCCCGCGCCATCAGTGCCCAGGGCACGATCAAAGAGACACTGGGCTCGGTCAACCTTCCCATCGTTTGCGCCAGTCAGTTGGTGCTTCCGGGCGATGTCGTCGTCGCCGATGACGACGGTGTGGTCATCGTGCGTCGCGACGAAGTCGCGCAAGTTGTCGAAGCCAGCCGCGCCCGCGCGGATCTGGAAGAGCAGAAAGCCCTGCGCCTGGCCAAGGGTGAGTTGGGGCTCGACATCTACAACATGCGTTCGCGTCTGGCCGAAAAGGGTTTGCGATACGTCGACAGTCTCGACGAACTCGGAGACTGAACATGGGACAGACACGCATTCCCTGCCTGCTGATGCGCGGGGGGACGTCGAAAGGGGCGTACTTCCTGGCCAGCGACCTGCCTGAGCAACCGGCGCTGCGCGACCGTGTGTTGCTGGCGGTGATGGGGTCGCCGGACGGGCGTCAGATCGATGGCATCGGTGGCGGCGACTCGCTGACCAGCAAGGTGGCGATCGTCAAACCTTCCACCCGCGCTGAGGCCGATGTCGATTACCTGTTCGCGCAAGTGCTGGTCGAGGAACCTCGTGTCGATTACGGCCAGAACTGCGGCAACATCCTCGCCGGCGTGGGGCCGTTCGCCATCGAACGTGGGCTGGTGAAGGTCACCGGCGCCATCACCCCGGTGCGGATCTTCATGGAGAACACCGGGCAAATGGCAGTGGCCCATGTGCCCACACCCAATGGTTTCGTTAGCTATTCAGGCGGGGCCCGGATCGATGGGGTACCGGGCTACGCCGCGCCGTTGATCGTCGAGTTCGAGGATGTCGCCGGCTCCAGTTGTGGAGCGCTGCTGCCAACCGGCAACGTTGTCGATGTGTTCGACGGTGTCGACGTCACCTGCATCGATAACGGCATGCCGGTGGTGCTGATCCGCGCTGAAGATTTGGGTTGCAGCGGCTATGAGAGCCCTGAACAACTGGATACCGACACTGAGCTGAAAGACCGAATCGAATCGATCCGCTTGCAGGCCGGAACACAAATGCATCTGGCCGATGTACGCCAGCGTAACGTGCCGAAAATGTGCCTGGTTGCGCCAGCCCAAGCGGGCGGGGCGCTGAGCACCCGCACCTTCATTCCTCATCGTTGCCACACCAGCATCGGCGTGTTCGGGGCGGTCAGTGTCGCGGCTGCCTGCTTGATCAAGGGCAGTGTGGCGGCAGGTCTGGCCTGTGTCGATGCGGGTGAAGTGAAGCGACTGTCGGTCGAGCACCCGACGGGAGAGTTCACCGTGGAGCTGCGCCTGCGCGACGGGCAACTGGCGGGTTGCGGGTTGATGCGCACCGCGCGGCTGCTGTTCGAGGGTGTCGTGTGCATCCCCGACAGCCTCTGGTCCACTAATCCTTAACGCGATCTGTAGCAGCTGCCGAAGGCTGCGTCCGGCTGCTACAAGGGGAGCCTTCGTGATGGGTCATCGTGAGATAGACTCAACAGCGGACATCCGACGGTGGGAGTGACAGCTGTGGCGGAACTTAGATGGACTCGCTGATCACGGCCGCAGCGCAGGCGCTGGCGGCGGGTGATCCGCTCGGCGCGCTGAACCGGGTTGCGTTGCGCGACGATGCGCCGGCGCTGGCGTTGCGCGGTATTGCTATGGCGCAACTCGGCGATCTGGTGCGAGCCAAGGCGCTGGTGCAGAGGGCCGCAAGGGCCTTCGGTCCGAAGGAGGCCTTGGCTCGGGCGCGCTGTGTGGTCGCTGAGGCCGAGATCGCGCTGGCCTCCCGGGAACTGGGCTGGCCGGTGAAGGCACTCGAGTCGGCGCGGGTGACGCTTGAGACGCACGGCGATCGAGTGAACGCCGCTCATGCGCGGTATCTGCAGATACGGCGTTTGCTGCTGATCGGGCATCTCGCAGAGGCCGACGTGCTGCTCGCCGAGCTGGACCCCCCGCCATTGCCGCCGGCATTGCGCGCCGCCCACGAACTGGTCGTGGCCGGGATCGCGATGCGACGACTCGAGACGAACAAGGCGCGGTCTGCACTCACAAGGGCCGAGCACGCCGCGCGCGACGCCGATATTCCTGCGCTGACGGCCGAGGTGGAAAACGCTGCCCTTGTCCTGGACACGCCCGTCGCGCGTTTGATTGCCTATGGCGAAGAACGGCCGTTGTTGCTGGAGGAGGTTGAAGCGTTACTCGCGTCCACGTCGATGGTCGTGGACGCCTGTCGCTACGTCGTGCGTGGTGCCGGCATGTCGGTTTCCCTCGCCACACGCCCGGTCTTGTTTGCCCTCGCACGAGCACTGGCCGAAGCGTGGCCGGCCGACGTGTCGAGGGAAACGCTGATTACCCGGGCCTTTCGTTTGAAGCACGCCGATGAGTCCCTTCGCGCACGGTTGAGAGTCGAAATCGGACGACTGCGCGCGGCGCTGAAACCCTTGGCTGGCGTCACTGCAACCCAACGTGGTTTTGCGCTGGTTTCGCTGGTTGCCTCTGACGTTGTGGTGCTGGCGCAACACGTCGAAGAGAAGCACGCGGAGGTGTTCGCTTTCCTCGTCGACGGTGAGTCGTGGTCGAGCTCGGCCCTGGCACTGGCCCTCGGTGCCAGCCAGCGGACGGTGCAACGGGCACTCGAGGAACTGGCCCGCGCGGGCAAGGTGCAGTCGTTCGGTCGCGGCCGGGCACGTCGCTGGATGACCCCGCCGGTGCCGGGTTTCGCGACGACCTTGTTACTCCCGGTTCCGTTGCCGGGTGACTAGGATGAACGCCACCCACCCGTAACGAGGAATGCCAACATGAAACAGTCAGCAGCCCAAATCCTCCGTGAATATGGACCCTTTGCCGGTGTCGACAAGGTGCATGGCGTCACCTGGGACGGCCAGCACGTGTGGTTTGCCACCGGCGACAAACTCAACGCCCTGGACCCTGAAAGTGGCAAGACACTGCGTTCAATCGATGTCGCCGCCCATGCCGGCACCGCCTTCGACGGCCAGCACCTGTTCCAGATCGCCGAGGATCGCATCCAGAAAATTGACCCGCAGACCGGTAGTGTACTCGCGACTATCCCGGCACCTGGCGGCAGTGACTCAGGGCTGACGTGGGCGGAAGGGACGCTGTGGGTCGGTGAGTATCGGGATCGCAAGATCCATCAGATCGATCCCGAGACCGGCGCGATTCTGCGCACTCTTGAATCCAACCGCTTTGTCACCGGGGTGACCTGGGTCGAGCGTCAACTGTGGCATGGCACCTGGGAAGAAGACGAGAGTGAGCTACGCCATATCGATTCGACCACCGGCGAGGTGCTGGAGAGCGTGAAGCTGCCTGCCGGCGTCGGGGTGTCGGGGCTTGAATCGGATGGCGGCGATCAGTTTTTCTGCGGCGGCGGTGGCAGCGGAAAGGTGAGGGCGGTGCGGCGCCCCAGATGAGGCGCCGCTCAATCACTCAAGGCGCCCCAAACAACATCGTCCAGTAAACCCCCTCATCACTGCGCGCGTCCGCCGCATAGGCTGCACCCATCTGGGTAAACATCGGGTTCATCAGGTTGGCGCAATGCCCGGGGCTGGCCAGCCAGCCCGACATGGCCTTGCTCGGTGAGCCCTGGCCGGCAGCGATGTTCTCGCCGATCTGCCGGCCACGGAAACCAGCGGCTCTCGCCCGGTCCGCGGGCATATCACCGTCGGGGTCCTGGTGGGCGAAGTAGTTGCCGTAGGCCATCGCCTTGGTGTGGCCTTGCGCCGCAGCGCCCAAGGCGGCGTTCCAGGCCAATGGTCGTGCGGCGGCGAAGCGCTGACGACCGCAGAGCCGCGGCTTTGAGCGTGCCGCATTGACCTGTGCCAGCAACGCTTTGCTGACGGCTCGCGAATCACCCACGCGACTGTCCAGCACGGGCTGCGCCAGCACCACCTGCCACTCACTTCGGGCGCGACTGACGCCAATGTCGGCGTATTGGGTATCGAGCAGCGCCCCGCAGTAATCACTCTGGAGCATGTCGAAGGCCTCATCGGCATCCTGCGCACCGACCACACGAATCGTGCGCACGGTCACCGCCTGATAGCCGGACGCTTTCAATCGATCGCGCAAACCGCCGCCGTAGCCGATCGGCAAGGCCAGGTTCGACTTCAACGCCAGCGGCGATAACGCCCGACCCGCGCGCCCCGAGCAGCGATCGGGGTGAGCGCGGTAGTCGTTGATGGCTTCCACCAACTGCCTTTCGGCACCGGCATGGGCGGGGTTGGCGAACAGGGAAAACAGAGGAATTAAACAGAGCGAGGCAACGCGAACGGACAGGCGGGTTTGGCGCATGGATGAATAGCTCTGAGCGGGCAAGTGGAATTCACGGCTCGGCTATGACTGGCGCTTCAACACAAGGTTCACGGGCGAAAGAGACATATTTGCGGTGGGGTCAGTGCGTCCGCCAAAGAGGACAGGGAGGTATCGTATGATGGCTTCTTTTTACCCGTCACAAGGATCCACCCATGCCGTTAAGCAAACGCGATCAGGCGCACATCGAGCGTCGCCTGATTGCCACCCTGACCGAGGCGTGTGAGACGGCCAAAGTGGACATCCTCGGGTTCTGCTGGCTGACCCACGAGATCGATTACGACCTGTTTCCCTCCAGTCTGCGGGTCATCTGGGTCTTCGATACGCAGGCCAACAAGGATCAGGCGCTGGCCAGTGGGCAGGGCGAGCGCATGGTCGAGTTGACCGCCAATGCGTTAAACGAAGCGGACGTTCTCGTCAGCCCAATATCGGCCCATGTGCAGTTCGATTCTGAAGAAGCCTGCCAGCGCGCCAATGGCGGAAACTGGCAGCAACGCTTGTCGCGCTCGCTTACTTCGAAAACTTTCGCGCCCCGGCCACGCAAAGGATCACCGCGACGGTAACCCCCAGCATGCCGATGCTGACGTGCTCGTGAAGCAGGGTGGCCGCCAGCGCCAAACCAAAAAACGGCTGCAGCAGTTGCAGCTGGCCGACGGCAGCAATCCCCCCTTGGGCCAACCCGCGGTACCAGAATACGAAACCGATCAGCATGCTGAAGAGCGATACGTAAGCCAGGCTGAACCACGCGGATGGGGTAATTCCCGAGAACGAAGCAGGGGCCATAAACCAGGTCAGCGGGACCATGACGGGCAGCGACAGCACCAATGCCCAAGAGATGACCTGCCAGCCTCCCAGTGTTCTTGAAAGCTTTGCGCCTTCTGCATAACCCAGCCCGCAGGCGAGGATGGCCAGCAGCATGAGAATGTCGCCTGTCGGCGAAGCGGTCAGGCCTTGCGAGACGGCAAATCCCACGACCAACGCGCTGCCCAGCACCGAGAAGAACCAGAACACCGGTCGCGGACGTTCCCCTCCGCGCAATACGCCGAACACCGCAGTGGCGAGTGGCAACAAGCCAACGAAGACGATGGAATGCGCCGACGTCACGTACTGAAGCGCCAGCGCCGTCAGCAGCGGAAATCCTACTACAACGCCCATTGCCACGATCGCCAAGGGCAAAAGCTGACGTTTGGCGGGACGTTTTTCTTTAAACAGCACCAGCATGCAAAGCGCCAGAAGCCCGGCAATCGCCGCTCGGGCAACGGTCAGGAAAACCGGGTCGAATTCCAGCACGGCCAACCGTGTGGCCGGCAGCGAGCCGCTGAAAATCAGTACGCCGATAAATCCGTTGAGCCATCCGCTCGCGGTCTTTTCCGTTATTGGGTTTTGCAGGGTCCGTTCCATATGAGGGCACTCTCAATTTGCAGAGATCCATCGTATGATCGACTATCACTACAATCAAAAAATTGTCATGGATACATCTCGACATGCCTCGTTCACGGTACAAGTCATTAGTGGATGCTTTTGCGGCTGACATCCGGTCAGGCCGATTGTTGCCGGGCACGCGCTTGCCGACACACCGCCAGCTGGCGGCAACAGAAGGGCTGGCGCTGGTGACCGCCAGTCGGGTCTATGCAGAGCTCGAGGCCATGGGCCTGGTCAGCGGCGAGACGGGGCGAGGCACGTTCGTGCGGGAGACGTCGTTGCCGCCGGGCTTGGGTATCGACCAGAAAAACGTCGCTGTGGGCATGACCGACCTCAACTTCAACTATCCCTCGCTGCCAGGGCAGGCAGAGCTCTTGCGAAATGCACTGCGCCAGCTCGCCTCGGGCGGAGATCTGGAATCCTTGTTGCGCTACCAGCCACACGCCGGGCGTCTGCATGAGCGTGCTTCTGTTGCACGCCACTTACTCGCCCGAGGGCTGACGGTGGATGCCGAGCAAGTGTTAATGGTCAGTGGCGCCCAGCATGGGCTGGCCGTGACGATGATGGCGCTGCTGCAACCCGGTGATGTGATTGCAGCGGATGCGCTGACCTATTCAGGATTCATCGTGCTGGCCGAAGCCTTGCACCTTGAAATCGTGCCCATTCCCGTGACCGAACAGGGACCTGATCTGAAGGCGCTGGATAGTCTGTGCCGGAGTCGCCGCGTGCGGGCGGTGTACACGATGCCGACGCTGCACAATCCACTGGGATGGGTGATGAGTGCCGATCAGCGCGAGTCGCTGGTCACGATTGCGCGCAGGCATGACTTGCTCATCATCGAGGACGCCGCCTATGCCTTCCTTGCCGAGAACCCGCCGGCACCGATAGCGCAACTCGCCCCCGAGCGGACCGTGTACGTTACAGGACTCTCCAAAAGCGTGGCCACGGGACTGCGCGTAGGCTTCGTCGCAGCCCCGACCGAAAAAGTGCCCGCGCTGGAGCGAACGATCAGGGCGACCACCTGGAATACCCCGGGCGTGCTGACGGCGATCGCGAGCACGTGGCTCGACGATGGCACCGTCATGCAACTGGAAGCTGAAAAACGCCAGGATGCGCAAGCCAGACAGACCATGGCCGCGGAAGTGCTGGCGGGCCTTCCGTGCATTCGCCACCCGTCGTCCTATTTTCTTTGGCTGCCGTTGTCTGAAGATGCGAGGGCAGACCAGATCGCCGCGGCGTTGCTGCGTGAAAAAGTGGCGGTTTCAACCGCCGAGCCTTTCGCCACGTCTGCTCATGTACCGCATGCGATTCGCTTGGCACTGGGGTCGGCAGAGATGGGCGCACTGCGTGAGGCGCTTGAAAAAGTGAAGTGGGTGATTGGTGCTTATTCATAGTTCGAAGTCGCCCATCAGCCTGCCGGGAATGGACCGCGAAACGGCCCGGGCGCACCGAAAAGGGCGGCCACTTCGCGGCCTGGGAACAGCCGCAGCTTTTTACCGAGGAACTTCGCACGGCGTTCCGATTGCTGCCCTAAGTCGCAAGGCGCCCACCTTGCAGAAACATTTGTCTTCGCGCGGAGTGCCGCTGCGGCGCTAGTCGAACACCGGTATCGGCGCGGCGGGCACCGCCACTTACAAACCACCCCCCAACACCTTGAGATACTCGGGGCTCTCGGATATTGAATTGTGCCCCGTACCCGATATGACCTTCAGCGACGCCACCCCGTTGGCAAAATGCGTAAAGAGGCGCTCGGTGCTGGAACGCGGTATCACTTCGTCGTGTTCAGCCGCGATCAGGAGCGTTGGCACCGTGATGTGGGCGGCGTACTTCCAGGATTCAAAGGTGTCCTTGAGCAACCATTTCACCGGGAAGATGGGGAACTGCCGGGCGGCGAGTTCTAAAACACTGTTATAGGGCGTGATCAGCACCAGACGCGCCGCCGGGCGTTGGCTGGCGAGGCGCACGGCGACGCCCGAGCCCAGGCTGCGACCGACCACCGTAATGTGTGGATGGGTGGCGTAGACCAAGTCAAACAAGGTCATGGCGTCGCGCGAAATCATCTCCTCGGAGGGCGATCCGGAACTGCCACCGTAGCCTCTGTAGTGCAGCAAGTAGAGGGCGTGATCGGCAAAGGCTTTGGAAAACGAAGGCAGGCTCCGGGAGACATCCTCGGCATTGCCACCGAAATAGATCAATGCATTGGGCCCCTCGTGCGGTCGGACGGAGACCAGCACCTGCGCGTCGTCGACTGTCAGCGTGAGCAGCGTTGCCGAGGTGCCGACAGCGCTGGGTTGCGGGAAGTAGATGAGGGCGCGCTGGAAGATGAACAGCGCAGCACAGAGCGCCAGATACACAACGGCGATGATGACGACGATTGACACCAGGATTCGTGGCATTCGGCTAACTTTAGTGGGCGGCATTGACGGCTCTGGCCTGAAGACGGCTCTCGCTTGATCGCTGTCAGAGTGTAGTAGACCGATAGCGCGACGCACCGGGAGGGGCGCTTCAGCTAAGGATTTGAGCACCACTATCCTTGTTGGAGCGAGCTTGCTCGCGATAGCGGACTGGCAGACAACGTATGTGTTGAATGTAAGACCGCCATCGCGAGCAAGCTCGCTCCCACAGATTCTGCGCCTTAACTGACTGGCATTAGGCGTTCGCCTTCCATTTCTGCGTGCTGGTGCTGTTGGAGATTACGGTGCTTGTGTCGCCGGTAGCTATGCTGACGTGGCGAGCCTCGTGCGTCCGGCGCGAGAAGTGCTGTGGACCGTGGCTGACAGCAAAAATATGGAAGGGCAATTCCATGAGCCACACTGATGGGTACTCGCGTCGAAAAATACTCACGCTGGCTGCCGGTGCTTCGGCGGTTTTCACCTTCGATCCGGCTTTTGCAGCATCCGCCGTCGACCGAAACAGGAGGCAAGAACATGCTGACCCGGGCCATTCCATCCAGCGCCGAACTCTTACCGATCGTCGGGCTGGGTACGTATCGCGGTTTTGATGTCGAGCCTTCAAGTCCCGCTTACAAGCAGCTGCCCGCTGTGCTGCGCGCGTTGTTCGAGAAGGGCGGGAAGGTGATCGACAGTTCGCCGATGTACGGTCGCGCCGAACAGACGACCGGTGAACTGCTGTCGATTCATGAACCGCGCTCGCCGGCCTTTCTGACCACCAAGGTGTGGACCCGTGGCCGCCAAGAAGGCATCGCGCAGATGGAACAGTCCTTCAAACTGCTGCAGACCGACCGGATCGACCTGATGCAGATTCACAACCTGCTGGACTGGAAAACCCATTTGCCGACCTTACGCAAATGGAAGGAAGAAGGGCGCATTCGTTACATCGGCATCACCCATTACACGGCGTCGGCGTATGACGAAGTGGAAGCGGTGCTCAAGGCTGAGCCATTGGACTTTTTGCAGATCAACTATGCCCTGGACGATCGCGGCGTCGAGAAGCGCATTCTGCCGCTGTGTCGCGAGCGGGGCGTGGCGGTGATCTGCAATCGGCCCTTCGGCGGCGGTGATTTGCTCGCCCGCTTGAAGGACAAACCGTTACCGCGCTGGGCCGCGGATGTGAGGGTCAATAGCTGGGCGCAACTGGCGCTCAAGTTCCTGCTGACGCATTCGGCGGTGACTTGCGTCATCCCCGGCACCGGCAATCCGCGTTACATGGCAGAAAATGCCGGTGCAGGTTTCGGTCCGATGCTGACGGGGGCGCAGCGTGAGCAGTTGATTGACGTGGTGGGTTAGGCGAACTTTCGAGGCCTGTCAGGTGTTGTCCGGCGTCTGGCGAAATCGCTCCGGGATGGCCTCCGCAAATGGATAAAACGAAAACCATGGCCTGGCTTCGTCGATGACCCGCTGGACGGACGGTCTGCTCATCAGCCTGTCGAAATAGGCTTTCAAGTGACCGTAGTCGTTGGGAAACGGCTCGAGCGTACTGGCATAGAAAAGTGCCGGGGCCGCGGCGCAATCGGCCAGGCTGAAATCTGCACTGGCGAGCCAGATTCTGGAGGCCATCTGGTGGTCGAGCATGCCGTACGTCGTCTGCAGTGTGGAACGTTCTCTGCTCAAATCGCCGTGAGCGCCGCGTAGGCGATCAAGCACAATCTGTTGCAGCGGCGCCTGTAGATAGTGGTCGCAGACACGGTCCCACAGACGGACCTCCAGCGCGGTGTCCCAATCGCTGGGAACGAGTGGATGTTCACCGGCATAAAATCGGTCCAGGTATTCGATGATGATCGTGGTCTCTGCCACGTTGCGCTGGCGAGCGTGGTCGCGGATGACCGGGAACTTGCCGAGCGGCCACAGCGCTTGCAGCTCTGCTCTGTCTGCATCGTTGGCGAGATCGATGATCCGCTTCTCGAATTCGACAGCGTTTTCGTAGAGCGCGATGAGCACTTTGTGGCAGAACGACGACAGCGGATGGTAGTAAAGAGTCAGCGACATCTCTCAGCTCCTCGAAAGGCAAGTGACCCCCATCATCATAGTCGTCGTCCGGGACTGTTAAGTACGCGGTGCTAGACTTTCAGGGTGGGATGGATGATCGAACAACCTGATCCGGCGGTGCGATGGTGAGAACGCTGGAGGTATGACATGACGACTCAACTGCTGGCTAAAGAACACATCAACGTGGTGGTCCGCAATTATGTAGAAGGCATGGTGTTCGCCGATGAAGCCTTGCTGCGACAGGCCTTTCATCCTTCTTGCCGCATCATTGGCCATTACGAAGAAAAGCTTGAATGGGCATCGCTGGAGGAATTTATCAACGCGATCAAGGCCGAGGGGCCGGCAGCCAAAGAAGTCAAACCGTTTTGGGAAGTACTCAGCGTCGATGTCACGGGTGATGCCGCCGCGGTAAAAGTCACTGATGAGTATCTCGGCATGCGATTTACCGATTATCTGTCGCTACTGAACATCAATTACCGCTGGATGATTGTGAACAAGCTGTATTACCTGAACGAATAGCGCGTGAGCCCGGGAGCCAAAAGGCTCCCGGGCATCGTTATGCAATCAGCGCCGATCCAGCCACACCGTCTGGGCATTGCAGAATTCGCGCACGCCGAAATGCGAGAGCTCACGGCCAAAACCGCTTTTCTTCACGCCGCCGAAGGTGACGCGTGGGTCGGAGGCGCAATAACCATTGATGAACACACCACCGGTTTCCAGTTCACCGGTCATCTGCTCAGCAAGCTCGACGTTGCGTGTGTAAATGGTTGCGGCGAGGCCGAACTCACTGTCATTCGCCAGTGCCAATGCATGCGCCGCATCGCGCGCCGTGATGATCGAGGCCACCGGGCCAAACAGTTCCTGTTTGAACGAGGTCATCTGATCGGTGACATTAGCGAAGACCGTGGGCTCGTAAAAATTGCCGGCGCCTTCAGCCTTCTTGCCGCCCATCAGCAACGTCGCACCTTCTTCCAGGGTGTCGCGCACCTGTTGATCCAGTTCATCACGCAGATCAAAGCGAGCCATCGGCCCGATGTAGGTGTTGGCGGCCAGTGGATCACCGACAACCAGTTTTTGCGTGGCTTCGACGAACTTGCGCGTGAATTCTTCGACGATGCCTTGCTCGACGATCAAGCGTTTGGCCGCCGCGCAAACTTGCCCGGTGTTCTGGTAGCGGCCAATCACGGCAGCTTTGACCGCTTCGTCGAGGTCGGCATCGTTAAGGACGATGAACGGATCGGAGCCGCCCAGTTCCAGCACACACTTCTTCAACGCCGCACCGGCTTGAGCGCCGATGGCGATGCCGGCTCGCACGCTGCCGGTGAGGGTGACTGCCGCGATGCGTGGATCGGCGATTGCGGTGGAGACGCCATCCGGCGTGACATTGATGACCTCGAAGACACCTTCGGGGAAGTCGGCTTGCTTGAAGGCCTCCCGCAACAGATAAGCGCTGCCCATCACGTTGGGCGCATGTTTGAGCACGTAGGTGTTGCCGGCGATCAACGCTGGAACGGCGCCGCGCAGGACCTGCCAGATCGGGAAATTCCACGGCATCACCGCGAGAATCGGGCCGAGCGGGCGATATTCAATGCGCGCCTTGCCGCCTTCAACCAGCGTCGGTTCAGCGCTCAACATCGCGGGGCCGTGATCGGCGTACCACTCGCAGAGTTGCGCACACTTTTCGATTTCGCCGCGCGCCTGAGTGATCGGCTTGCCCATTTCCAGGGTGATCATGTTCGCCATCGCGGCGGCGTTGTTGCGCAAGGCCTGAGCCAGGGCGATCAACAACTGCGAGCGTTGATCCACCGGTTTGCTGCGCCAGACGCGGAACCCGGCTGCGGCGCGGGAAAGGGCGGCGTCCAGTGCCGATGCGGATTCAAAAGGGTAGTGGCCGATCTGCTCGCCGTTGGCGGGGTTGATCGAAATGGCATGGGTGAGGCTGGAAACTTGAGTCATGGCACCGTCCTGCGAGGTGGGGATGCGCTCAGGTTACGGTGGCGTTTGTTTTCTGGAAACTGAATAATACTGAGCATATCGTTCACGTTTGGAGAATGGCTTGGATCTGGTTCAGCTGGAAATTTTCAAAGCCGTCGCCGAGCACGGCAGCATCAGCGCGGCGGCTCAGCACATCCATCGGGTGCCTTCGAACCTGACGACGCGGATCAAGCAGCTGGAGCTGGATCTGGGCGTGGACCTGTTTATCCGCGAGAAGAGCCGCCTGCGCCTGTCGCCGGCCGGCTGGAGTTTCCTGGACTATGCCCGGCGCATTCTCGACCTGGTCCAGGAGGCTCGCGCGGCGGTGGCGGGCGAAGAACCGCAGGGATCGTTTCCCCTTGGATCACTGGAGAGCACCGCTGCGGTGCGTATCCCTGAGTTGCTGGCCGCGTATAACCAGAAGCACGCCAAGGTCGAGCTGGACCTGTCCACCGGACCTTCGGGGACCATGATCGACGGTGTGTTGTCGGGCCGATTGGCGGCAGCGTTTGTCGACGGATCGGTGCTGCACCCGGCACTGGAAGGCGTGCCGGCGTTTGAGGAGGAGATGGTGGTGATCGCACCGCTCAACCATTCCCCCATCCATCGTGCGCGGGATGTTAATGGCGAAAACATCTATGCCTTTCGCTCCAATTGTTCCTACCGCCACCACTTCGAAAGCTGGTTCGCCAAGGACGCGGCGGTGCCCGGCAAGATTTTCGAAATGGAGTCCTATCACGGCATGCTGGCGTGCGTCAGCGCCGGTGCGGGCCTGGCGCTGATGCCCCGCAGCATGCTCAACAGCATGCCCGGATGCACCACCGTGAGCGTCTGGCCGTTATCGGAATCGTTCCGCTATTTGCGCACCTGGCTGGTGTGGCGCCGGGGAACGGTGTCGCAAAGTCTGACCATGTTTGTGCGCTTGCTGGAGGAGCGCGGGGTGGTGCGGGATGAAGTGGCGCGCTAGTTCGCGCGCTTGAGAATGTCCAGATCGGTGTGCCGGCTCATTCCCCGGCTTTCGTCGACTTGATGAGATTGTTGCGCAGCTTCACGATCGCCTTCTGCATGGTCGTGAACTCGTCGAGCGTCAGGCCCGTCGCGTCGGCGAGGCCCATTTCCGGTTGGCTTTCGCGCAGCTGTCGACCGTTCTTCGTCAGGCTGATCCGCACCTGGCGCTCGTCCTCGGGATCGCGCTGCCTTTGCAAAAAGCCCATTGCTTCCAGTTTCTTCAGGATCGGGGTCAGGGTGTTCGATTCCAGAAACAGCTTCTCGCCCAGGCTGCCCACGGTCTGATTGTCTTCCTCCCACAGCGCGACGATGGTGATGTATTGCGTGTAGGTCAGCCCAAGCTGCTCGAGTATCGGCTTGTAAGCCTTGCCGAAGGCCAGGTTGGTGGAATAGACCGCAAAACACAGGAATTCGGAAAGCTTCAGGTTGTCGGGGGCGGCGTTGTCGGTGGGTTTCATGTACATCCTCGTTGGCCAAAGACGGATGGCTCGCAAAAAAATGAAATATACCTCGTATGCGATTGTGTCGGAACGACTCTAACTGACGGTGGCGACCGGTTCGACGGCGAAAGTCGAACCGGTCGTACGGTGCATCATGCGGTCAGGGCGTTGATGACAACGTCGATATTGCCGCGCGTTGCCTTCGAGTACGGGCAGATTTGGTCTGCCGCGTGCGCCAGCTCCGTCGCGACGTCTTGCGCCAAGCCTGGCACGCGAAGATTCAGCCGGGCCTGGAGGAAGTAGGCCGGACCGGTCTGGCCCAGATCGACCTCAATATCAACGGCCAGATTGGGCGGCAGCGTCACCTTCATATTTTTCGCCGCCAGCTCGACGGCAGCGGTGTAGCAGGCCGACCATGCGCCGGCGAAAAACTGCTCTGCCGTTGGGTGCGGCACAATGGCTGCGAACTCGTGTGCCAGTCTAGGGTTTCCAGGCGACGAGAGCTGGATGGCGAGGCCGCAGGAAGAGTTGTCACCGTCGCTGAACGTCGTGTGGGTTTTGCCTGTGGCCAGGACTTTTTCGATCTTGTTCATGGTTGAGTCCTCAACGTTGTGTTGGGTTTGTAATACGTATGCGCTTAAAGCGTATGCGATATATGTGGCGTATCGACAATGCCGATCGATAGCAACGCCGCGCGGTGCGTCAAGCCGTGAGGACGTTCAGGGCCACGTCAATGTTACCCCGCGTCGCTTTCGAGTACGGGCAAATTTGATCGGCAGTGTGCGCCAGTGTCGTCGCGATATCGTGCGACAAGCCCGGTACGCGCAGGGTCAATCGAGCCTGAAGGAAGTAGGCCGGACCGGTCTGACCCAGATCGACTTCGATGTCGACGGACAGATCCGACGGCAGCACCACGTTCATTTCTCCGGCCACCAGCCCGACGGCGGCGGTGTAGCAGGCCGACCATGCGCCAGCGAACAGTTGCTCGGCAGTCGGGTGCGGCTGGGTGGCGGCGAACACGTGGGCGGGCTTGGCGTTGCCAGGCGTCGACAGGATGATGTCGAGGCTGCCGTCATGGCCGCGCGAGGTGTTGCCAGCGTCGCTGACGGTGGTGTGGGTTTTGCCGGTGGCCAGTACTTTTTCGATCTTGCTCATGATGATTTCCTGAGTTTCTATTGTTTTCGTATGCGCTTATATCGCATGCGACATGTTTAATGGATTAAACCAATCTTCACGCCGTCAGGACGTTCACCGCCACGTCGATGTTGCCCAGCGTCGCTTTCGAGTACGGGCAGAGTTCGTGAGCGGCGTGCGCCAGCGCTGTTGCGACGTCGTGTGCCACGCCCGGCAAGCGGACAAAGAATCGAGCCTGAAGGAAGTAAGCCTGACCGGTCTGGCCCAGATCGACCTCGATGTCGACGGACACATCGGCCGGCAGCGCCACTTTTTTCGCCTTGGCTATGTGTTCGATGGCGGAGATGTAGCAGGCCGACCATGCACCGGCGAACAATTGCTCGGCGGTCGGGTGCGCTTGGGTGGCTGCGAACACGTGGGCCGGTTTTGCGTTACCTGGCGACGACAGCTCGATGTCGAGGTTGCCGTGGGCACGGGTCGCATCGCTGAACGTGGTGTGGGTTTTGCCGGTAAACAGTACTTTTTCGATCTTGCTCATGGAATGAATCCTCAACGTTTCAATAAGTGGTATTTGTCTGTCGTATACGCTTGTATCGTACGCGATGTAAATAATACTCGCGCAGAGCTCAATCGGTGTCAAGGGGTGGTGTGAGGTCCAGCCGACGAATGGTCGGGTTGCCGGGATATGCTGAATTCGTCGTCGGCCGGGCCTAAAGCGATCAAGCCGTGGCGTTTGGAATGGGCCAGTCTGGGCGGTCTGTCCAAGGAGTTGATGATGAAACGACTGTCCCTGGCCGAAGCTCGCGAGCTGGCCGAATCGATCTTGCTGCACAACGGTTTCAACTTTGCCCACGCTCAGGCGGTGGCCGCCACGGTGATTGCCGGCGAGCGCGATGGCTGCGCCTCCCACGGTTTGTATCGGGTATTGGGGTGCGTCAATTCGCTCCGGGCCGGCAAGGTGGTGGCCGATGCCGAGCCACGGGTGATCGACCAGGCACCTTCGATCGTGCGGGTCGATGCGGCGGGTGGTTTCTCCCAGTTGGCGTTTCAGGCAGGCCTGCCATTACTGGAGGAGAAAACCCGGGCAAACGGGATTGCGGCTCTGGCGATCAATCGCTGCGTGCATTTTTCCGCCCTGTGGGTCGAGATCGAGCAAATGACCGCTGCCGGCCTGGTGGCGCTGGCGTGTAATCCCAGCCATGCCTGGGTCGCGCCGGCGGGCGGAAGTCAGCCGGTGTTCGGGACTAATCCCATCGCATTCGGCTGGCCGCGTTCGGGCAAGGATCCGTTTGTGTTTGACTTCGCCACCAGTGCGATTGCCCGTGGCGAGATCGAGTTGCATCGGCGTGCCGGCAAAGCGATTCCTGAAGGTTGGGGTGTGGATGCAGACGGGCAGCCGAGTACCGATGCGAACGTGGTGCTCGATGCCGGCGCGATGCTGACGTTCGGTGGGCACAAGGGCTCGGCGTTGGCCGCCATGGTGGAGTTGATCGCCGGGCCGTTGATTGGTGACCTGACCAGTGCTGAATCGCTGGCCTACGACGCGGGCAGCAAGTCGTCGCCGTACCACGGCGAGCTGATCATCGCCCTCGATCCGCGACGCTTTCTCGGTGAGGCCACCGAGCAGCACCTGGCCCGTGCCGAAGTCATGTTCCAGAGCATACAAGGGCAGGGCGCACGCTTGCCGTCGCAACGACGTTATGAGGCGCGAGCACGCAGTTTGGCGGAGGGCGTGCAGATTCCCGAAGCCTTGTACAACGACTTGAAGGCCCTGCTGGGCTGAGTGAAAGCCGGACCTGTGGGAGCGAGCTTGCTCGCGATAGCGGTGTAACAGTCGACATAAATGCTGAATGTTATGGCCCCATCGCGAGCAAGCTCGCTCCCACAGGATTTCGCTGCACATCTGAGTATTTTTTAAACCGGGTCGCGATGGCTGTTGCCGTCAACCAGACGGGCGATGCCCAGCGGATTGGCATTTTTCAAGGCGTCGGGCAAGAGCGCATCCGGGCAGTTCTGGTAGCACACCGGGCGCAGAAAACGCTCGATGGCCAGGCTGCCGACCGAAGTGCCACGGGCATCGGAGGTGGCCGGGTAGGGACCGCCATGCACCATCGCATCGCAGACTTCGACGCCGGTCGGGTAGCCGTTGAACAGTACCCGACCGACCTTCTGTTCAAGCAGCGAGAGCAGTTCGCCATGGGTTTGCAGGTCACCGGCTTCGGCAATCAGCGTGGCCGTAAGTTGACCGTGCAAACTCTGCAATGCCCGTTGCAGTTCGGCTTTGTCGGCCACTTCCACCAGCACCGTGGTGGGGCCGAACACTTCTTCCTGCAGCAATGGGGCGCCGTGGAGTAGCAGGCTGACGTCTGCCTTGAACAGCTGCGGCTGGGCCTGCTTGCCCTGTTGTTCGCGACCGGCGAGGTGGGTGATGTGCGGATGCGCGTGCAGCGCCTGCACACCCTTGGCGTAGCTGGTTAACGTGCCGGCGTTGAGCATGGTTTGCCCTGGTTGGTCAGCCATTACCGCGCTGAGCGATTCAATAAATGCGCTGAACTCGGGGGAGCGAATGCCGATCACCAATCCGGGGTTGGTGCAGAACTGGCCGCAGCCGAGCACCACTGACGCGGCGAGTTCACTGGCGAATTTCTCGCCGCGCCGTTGCAGGGCTTCGGGCAGTACCAGCACCGGATTGATGCTGCTCATTTCGGCGAACACCGGAATCGGCTGAGGCCGTGCGGCGGCCATGTCGCAGAGGGCGCGACCGCCCTTGAGCGAACCGGTGAAGCCGACCGCCTGGATCGCCGGATGCTTGACCAGCGCTTCGCCGACACCAGCGCCGTAGATCATGTTGAACACGCCTTTGGGCATGCCGGTTTGCTCGGCGGCGCGGATGATTGCATCGGCCACGAGTTCGGCAGTCGCCATATGCCCGCTATGGGCCTTGAACACCACCGGGCAACCGGCGGCCAGGGCGGCAGCGGTGTCGCCACCGGCGGTGGAGAACGCCAGCGGAAAATTGCTCGCGCCGAACACCGCGACCGGGCCGACGCCGATCCGGTACTGACGCAGATCGACCCGTGGCAGCGGCTGACGCTCGGGCAGAGCCCGGTCGATGCGCGCGCCATAGAAATCACCACGGCGCAGGACCTGAGCGAACAGCCGCATCTGGCCGCTGGTGCGACCGCGCTCACCCTGGATACGCCCGGTCGGCAGCGCCGTCTCGCGGGTGACCAGAGCAACGAACTCATCGTCCAGTGCATCGAGTTGTGCGGCGATGGCCTCGAGAAACTCCGCACGCCGGCTCGCCGGCAAGTTGCGGAAGGCCGGGTAGGCGGCAGCCGCGGCTTGGGCAGCGGCGTCGACTTCTTCAACGCTGGCTTGAGCGAACGCATAGGGCAACGCTTCACCGGTGCTGGCGTCATGGCTTTGCACGGTGATGTTGCTGGCGGCACCGCGCGCACCGCCGATGTAGTTGTGGCCGATGATGTGGGGCATGAAAAACTCCTGTCAGAAAAGGGGGCTCAGGCAAGTCTTTTTCTGCTTGCCAGATCGCCAAGATCGCAGCCTGCGGCAGCTCCTACACAAGCTGCGTACACCCAATAATTTGTGGACATACGCGATCCCTGTAGGAGCTGCCGCAGGCTGCGATCTTTTGGCGACTTCAAGCCAACGAGTCACCCCGGCGCGGGATGGCGGGTTCGGCGGTGTCCAGTCCTGCGATCCGCGCAGCGGATTCAGCATCCACCACATGCAGCGACTTACCCCGGGTTTCCCGAGTCAGGCCGACGGCGACAATAGAGATCAGCGCGGCGCCGACCAGGTACCAGGCGATCGGTGTCGAGCTGTGGTACTTGTTGAGCAGGGTGAGGGCAATCAGCGGCGCCAACGAGCCGGCGAAGATCGGTGCCACCTGGTAGCACAGGGACAACGCGGTGTAGCGCACGTGGGTCGGGAACATTTCGGCCATCAGCGCCGAGTAGGGCGCGTAGGTCATCGACTCGATCGCCAGGCCCAGGGTAATTGCCCCGATGATCAGCCAGTTGTTGCCGGTGTCCATCATCGGGAAGCCAATGAAGCCCCAGAATGCGGTGAGGATCGCACCCGTCAGGTACACCGGTTTGCGCCCGACCAGGTCGGACAGATAACCCATCAGCGGGATCATGAAAAAGTGCAGCAGGTGCGCGCCAAACATCAGAAACAGAATCTCTGAGGTGTCCTTGTGCACCACCAGCTTCAGGTAGGTAATCGAAAAGGTCACGACGGTGTAGTAAAGAATGTTCTCGGCAAACCGCGCGCCGATACCGACCAGCACCGCACGCCAGTGATGACGCAGCACTTCGACCACGCCAAGCTGTTGTTGCTTGTTTTGCGCCTGCCGGGCCTGGGCTTCCTTGAAGATCGGCGCGTCATCGACGCTGGTGCGAATCCAGTAGCCGATCAGCACCACCACGGCCGAGAACCAGAACGCCACACGCCAGCCCCACGCGAGGAATTGCGCCTCCGACAGGTTCGACGACAACAGCAGCAACGCGACGGTCGCCACCAGGTTACCGGCCGGGACACCGGCTTGCGGCCAGCTGGCCCAGAAGCCTCGGCGATTGTCCGGACAGTGTTCGGACACCAGCAGAATCGCACCGCCCCATTCACCGCCGAAAGCGAAACCCTGGATCAGCCGCAGCAGCACCAGTAACACGGGGGCGGCGTAGCCGATCTGGTCGAAACCGGGCAGGCAACCCATCAGGAACGTGGTGATGCCGACCACCACCAGGCTCAATTGCAGCAGGCGTTTTCGGCCGAACTTGTCACCGTAGTGACCGAACACCAAACCACCCAGCGGGCGGGCGAGGAAGCCGACCGCATACAGGGCGAAGGCGGCGAGGATGCCATCGATCGGACTGTCGGTCTGGCGAAAAAACAGCTGGCCGAAGACCAGTGCCGAGGCGGTGCCGTAGAGAAAGAATTCATACCATTCGGCGACGGTGCCGGCCATGGCGGCGGCCACGACACGCTTGAGTCCCGAAGGTGTGGTTGCGCGGGCGGTGCTGTGAGGATTGGGCATGCTGACGTTTCCTGTAGAGGCGCAAAGACAGGTAGCCGGGCCGAATCCGCAAGGGACCCGCCCGGCAATCACTCAGAGACCGACGTCCGGCAGTTCCGGACGGTTGGCGAGGGCCTTGGCCATGATCCGCTCGACGAAAACCCGATCGGCTTCCGGCAGGGCCAGGCGTGGCGGACGGGTCAGGGCGCTGCCGCGACCGGCGATGGCTTCGCACAGCTTGATGCACTGCACCAGGTCGGCACGGGCGTCGAGGTGCAGGATCGGCATCAGCCATTCGTAGATCGGCATGGCTTCGGCGAAGCGACCGGCCTTGGCCAGGCGGAAGATGGTTTCACCTTCTTTCGGGAACACGTTGGACATGCCCGAGACCCAGCCTTCGGCCCCCACCGCGATGCTTTCCAGCACCACGTCATCAAGGCCGGCGAACAGCACAAAACGATCGCCCACTTCATTGCGCACGTCGATGAAGCGACGGGTGTCGCCGGAGGAATCCTTGAAGCACACCACGTTGTCGCAGTCGGCCAGGGAAATCAGGATGTCCGGGGTGACGTCGTTTTTGTAGATCGGCGGGTTGTTGTAAACCATCAGCGGTACGTCGGCATTCTTCGCCACGTAGCGGTAGTGCTCGGCGGTCTCGAACGGCTTGGAGCCGTAGACCAGCGCCGGCATCAGCATGACCCCGTCAACACCAACCCGGCGCACGGCATTGGCGACCTTGGCCGCTTGCACGCTGGTGAATTCGGCCACACCGCAGATCACCGGCACGCGGCCGCGGGAAGCGTCGACCGCGACTTCGGTCACGGCGATTTTTTCTTCGGCGGTCAGCGAGGTGTTTTCCCCCACCGAACCGCACACAACCAGGCCCGATACGCCGTCACGGATCACGTTGGAAATCACCTGGTGGGTTTTTTCCAGGTTGATGGAGAAGTCGTCGTTGAATTGAGTGGTCACCGCGGGGAAGACGCCACTCCAGTTAATGCGCTTGCTCATTGTTGCCTCCGGTTCATTTATTGTATTTCGTATACGATATTGCATGTGAAAAGACTCGGCCAGTGCTTTTTTCAGTTACGAGGAGGTTTTTGCTAGCCGTTGGTCAGAGATTTGGGTGAGGGTTTGTAATGCTGTGCTCAGGCCCCAGGCCAAGTGTCAGAGAGTCGATAGCCTTGTGGCCACGGATCACTCGGATCGAGCAGCAATTGATGAGTGCCGGTAATCCAGGCCCGGCCGGAAATGCACGGGTAAATTGCTGGGCGTCCAGCCACTTCCGTCAACGAATCGATGCGGCAGTGGAACTCGGAACCGATGATCGAACGGCCGATAAAACGCTCGCCGACCTGCATCAAGCCCTTGGCCTGCAGCACCGCCATGCGCGCCGAGCACCCAGTGCCGGTCGGTGAACGGTCGATCTTGCCGGGTTGAATCACCACCGCATTGGCGCCGGTAGCGATGCCATTTTCAACGACGATGCGCGCAGCGATCTGGCAGAAGGAAATGTGCGACCACTCGGGGTTCAGCGGATGGACGAAACCCAGTTGTTCATTGGCCGCGCGGGTGATTTTCAGCCCAACCTCGACCAGTTCGGCCGCTTCATCAGGACGAATGGAAAAGCCCAGGCGCTTGGCGTCGGCGATCACAAAACTGTCGCCGCCGTACGCGGTGTCGACCTGCAACGAGCCGAGGCCTTCGACTTCGATCCAGGCGTCGAGGCGGTCAGCGAAGGAGGGTACGTTCTTGATTTCCACCCGTTCGACCTTGCCGTCACGGCAGTCGGCCACCGCTTCGATCAGCCCGCCCGGCGCTTCGAGCACTAGCCGGGTTTGCGGTTCGGTCATCGGCAGGATGCCGCTGTCGAGCAACACGGTGGCCACGCACAGCGAGTTGGAACCGGACATCGGCGGGGTGTCGGCCGGTTCCATGATGATCCAGGCCATCTGCGCCCGAGGATCCTTGGCCGGCACCAGCAGGTTGACGTGACGGAACACGCCGCCGCGCGGTTCGTTTAGGACGAAGTTGCGCAAGGTCTGATCCTTGGCAATCCAGCGCGACTGTTCCCACACGGTGGCCCCGGGCGGTGGCGCGACGCCGCCGACGATCACGTCGCCGACTTCGCCTTCGGCGTGGCAGCTGACTACATGGATGACTTTTGATGAGCGCATGGTTTGCTCCTTGTTTTGTCTGTTAGTGCCTCATCGCGAGCAAGCTCGCTCCCACACTGATTTTGTGTACACCACCAAACCCTGTGGGAGCG